>JAOZSF010000034.1:6394-8949 GCA_029939815.1 bacterium | reverse complement strand
GATTTATGGATTTATGGATTTATGGATTTATGGATTTATGGATTTATGGATTTATGGATTTATCAACTTTGCAACTTCCTGCCGTTTTACTTTTAAAGATGAAGTCAGCGGAAGATCTTCCATAAAGATAAATTCTTTGGGACGTTGATATTCAGCAATTCCTTCGAGCAAAGATTTCAGTTCTTTTTTTATTTCCGCTTCGGATTTTTTAGTATCTTTTTTTAAAGCAATTACCGCTACAGGTTTCTCAGCACCCGATTTGTCAGACATTCCAACAACACACGCTTCACCAACCGATTCACATTTTTTGATAAAGCGTTCAACATATTCGGGATAAATATTTTTACCGCCTGCGGTAACGATTATGGATTTAACCCGCCCGATAATATGTAGAAATCCATCGCGATCGATTTTTGCCAGATCGCCTGTTTTGAACCAGTCATTATAAAAAACTTTTTCTGTTTCTTCAGTATTATTAAGGTAACCGTTAAAAACCATTCCTCCTCTTACCATCAGTTCACCGTGTTTTTCATTTTTATCGGAGATGATTTTAAATTCTGCGGTTGGTAGTTTTTTACCGACAGAACCAAAGCGGTTGTTTCCAAAAGTATTAACAGCAACAACAGGTGACGTTTCGGTTAATCCATATCCCTGAAGCACGGTGATACCAAGCGCATTGAGTTCCATAACGGTATCAGTATCAAGCGGAGCTCCTCCGCAAACGAAACCTTTAAAGGAGGGACTAATGTTTTTTTTCACATTAGCGAAGATAATTTTCCCAGCCGGTAATTTTAATTTATTTAGGAACATACCCATACGAAACATATAATCAAATTTCTTCCCGATTTTCTTTTTTGCCTGCTGCTTTATTTTAGCAAGAAATAATTTTAAGAATGACGGTACAACCATCATAACCGTCATATTACTTTCATTTATAGTTCTAAATATAAAATCCGGACGCAGGGAACGAACATACGTAACTGTAGCATGCAAAGCCATCGGGCTGAGAAATCCCCCCGTAATTTCAAACACGTGATTAAGCGGCAATATGGATACAAAGGATTCGCATTCAGAAATTTCCAGAACTTTCAGCATATCAAAAATATCGGTTAATAAGTTGCCGTGAGTAAGCACAACGCCTTTAGGTTCACCTGTGGTCCCTGAAGTAAATATAATCACGGCAGGGTGAATTCTGAGGTTGTTTCTTATAAGTTTGGAAGAATCATGAACCGATATTTTTTCTATAAATATTTCACCCTTATTTGAAATATCTATAGAAATAACATTCTCCAATCTTAAATCCAAAAGTTTCAATTCGTTAACTTTGTCTTTATAAATATCCGATGTAATTAATGTTTTTATATTAGCCGCTTTCACAATTGCAGCGGTTTCTTTTACACTTAATTTTGTGTCTATGGGAACAATACAGGCGTCACATGCAAGTGCCGCGAAAAAAGACAGTCCCCACCATTTAGAATTCGGAATAAGTATTCCCACGGAATCATTTGGCTTAACATTTAATTCTTTTAAATACCCGGTAAAAGAATAAACATAGTTAGATAATTCTGAATATGTCCATTGTGAATAGCCAACCTTTTCGCGGTCGCGCACGGCAACTTTGCTCGGTTTATCTTTTGTGGAATTATCCAGCAGATCACAAAGGTTGTGTATATGTAAAGGTATCGGCATTAGATTTTTCGGTTTTTTTTATGAATTTTTTCCATAAAAACAAAATTATAAGAGTAATAAATATAATAATCGATATGCTTAATATTAATTTAAACCATAATGGATATCCCGTTCGCGCGGTTGCGATAATTGTTATGGAATCTCCCATTGCAAGTTTTGACAGATCGGCATTAACATAAACACAGTTTTTTTTCTTTTTGGCTCCCTGCACTTTGATTACACGACCCGGAAAAAACATTTTCACATCAAAAGTCGCATCGGAAAGAATACCGTCATCTAAAGATGCAAGTTCAGCTTTACCGAGTCTTCTTTTAGTACTGAGTTGATGGAGTAAAGTTACTTTAAAAGGTTTTTTTCTCCATTGAAGAAGGCGATCAGAAAACAACGATGTCCGCGCGATACTTGCCAGAGAGTTAAAAGATATCAACATATCCACTCTCGGCTTTCCTTTTTTAGTTGTAAACTTACAGTGATTTATTTTTACTCCCACACGCGCGAATTCCTGACTTAGTGACTTATAAGGAGGAATAAAAAGAATGGCAGACTGAACCCAGTTTGACGCGCCGGCATGTTCCAGCCACCCTTCAGAAGGTTCGCAAATAATCCTAACAGTTCCGCTGCCGTTTTTATTGAACCGCCATTCTTCGCTGTAGCGAATGCAGCCTGAAATTAAAAAAATTAAAATAAATACAAATAAGTATCGCATCATTAGTTTCGTCTTGCTAAACCTATAAAATAAAGGAGTTGTAATATTGAACCTAAGGCAGCCGCTACATAAGTCAATGCGGCAGCGTTAAGCACGCTTTTTACTCCTGCGGTTTCATTTGGCGTTATAATATTACAATTAATAAGTGTTTGTTTCGCAC
>JAOZSF010000034.1:0-6294 GCA_029939815.1 bacterium | reverse complement strand
ATATTCTTTTATTTAAAATTAAAAAATTTGTTTTTTAAAGTTGCTTACTTCAATTCCATGCTTTATAATTCTTAATCCCATCAGACGTTCAGTAATTCCTAACGTCCTCGCGGCTTTTGCCATATTGCCTCTGGAAGATTTAAGGGCTTCAACTATAAGTTCGTATTCCACATTATCGAGTGTTGTTTTTAAATCCCCGACAAGCGTTGCTCCGCCCGCCTCAGATGTTTGCAAAGTTGGCGGCAGGTGATAACTGTGAATTGCTTCATCATCAGCGAGCAAAACCGCGCGTTCTATGCAATTTTCGAGTTCACGGACATTTCCGGGCCAGTGATAACTCATAAGCATATCGATAGCGGGAGTAGATATTCTTTTAACTTTTTTATTATTTATTTTGCTGTATTTTTCCACAAAACAATCCGCGAGGAGTAAAATGTCGGTTTTCCTGTGTTTAAGCGGCGGAATATAAATAGGAAAAACATTCAAACGATAGTATAAATCCTGCCTGAATTCTCCTTTCTCCATAAGCTCTTCAAGATTCCTGTTTGTTGCCGCAACTACTCTTACATCAGCTTTAATTGTTTCATTACCGCCAAGACGTTCAAACTCACGTTCTTGCAGAAACCGAAGAAGTTTTATCTGTGTTGTCGGCGAGAAATCCCCTACTTCATCGAGAAAAATGGTGCCTCCGGACGCCATTTCAAATCTTCCTTTTCTGGTCCTAAGCGCGCCGGTAAACGCTCCTTTTTCGTGACCGAACAGCTCACTTTCGACAATCGTTTCCGGCAGCGCTGCGCAATTAACTTTTATAAAAGGTTTTGTGTCACGTAAACTGTTGTAATGAATCGCATTGGCAACCAGTTCTTTCCCCGTACCGCTTTCGCCGCGAATGAGTACATTGGCGGAACTTTTAGCCACCTGGGCAATAAGATTAAAAACATTCTGCATTACATTGGACTTTCCAATAATATTATCGGGTCGGAATCGCTCTTTAAGTTCTTCACGCAGCCGGTTATCTTCATCGATAAGTTTCTGTTTTTCTTCCTGAACAGCCTGCCTCAATTTCACGGCTTGCGCGATCATTGAAGCAATAATCGATAAGAGGCGGACATCTTCTTTTAAAGAAACCATATCGTTAAATAGTCTGTCCGCACTAAGCGCGCCGACAATATCCGTACCGAGTTTAATTGGAACGCATATAAACGAAATATCTTTTTTTTCAATGTTCGTTCGCGCACCGGTAACATTCAAAAATTTCGGTTCTTTTGATATTCTGGGAATAATTGCCGCTTCTCCGGTTTCAACAACTTTCCCCGTAATCCCCTGTCCAATTTGATACTTTCCTTTTTGCCGTTGACTTTTTGAAAGACCGTAAGCTTTTTCAATATAAATTTCACCGGTTTCGCGATTGAGCAAAGTCAGCGTTCCACGCATCATTCCCATGCGTTTAGCCATAGCTTCCTGGATTTGACCTACTACATCTCTGAGGTACAAACTTTTTTCAAGTGCCTGACTTATATCGAACAGGAGGTGAAGTTCCGCCACTTCTCTTCTCAGTTCAGATTGGTTTGATTTTTTAGTTGTCATTTTATTCCATTACATTACATTTTTGTTATTTCCTACCATATTGTATGACATTGTGTAAAAAAAAGCAATACCATTAAAAACCCCTCTCGATGATAAAACATCGAGAGGGATTTTTATTAATAAAATAACTCTGAATTAAAGAAAGTGCTCTTATTTAATCATCTGTTTCTTTTTCATTATCATCGTTATCATCTTCTTCTTTCTCGATTTTAACGACTTTGCCTTTAGGAGTTATTTTAACTTCATATTTTTGATCACCAACATAACCTTTCAATTCATAGACGCCGTCTTCGAGTTCGGCTTCTGTAAGTTTTATCCCTTTAACGGCTTCTTTGGCGGCTTTTTTTATGCTCTTAGGAACTTGCGAGAGAGGAATATCTTCATCTTCTTTTTCTTTTTTCACCTCAACTTTTTGTTCAATTTGTTGTTTGATCTGTTTTTTACAGCAAGGTGTTTTTGGTTTTTCACAACTTCCGCAATCAGCAAAAACATTTACGGATACAGTAAATACCATTGCGACAATAATCATCATACATAGGGTTTTTGTTTTCATATCAGACTCCTGACTTTAAGGGTTAAAAATTGTTGACTTGTTATATTATACCACAAAAGCAGCAAAAGAACAAATTTTGATTTTAATGTGGTCAATTACAGCCACTCGCCGCCTTTATCAATATTTTCTTTTGTAAAGACATGAGATTTCAAAGTAATTTCTTTTTCAGGTTTTTTTCCGCCGAAAATATCCACCACTGTGTCAACAGCTTCTTTACCTCCGGTCGGATATTCAAAACTTGCGGCAAGAACTCCCTGCTTAACATACATTCTTCCTTCCTGAGGCAGACCGTCAATTCCAACGAAAAGCATTTCTTTTTCTCTGCCGGCTGCTTTGGCGGCAAGATAAGCTCCGTGGGCTCCCGGATCATTATGAGCATAAACAAGATTGATATCTTTAAATCTCGCGAGAGCAGATTCCATTTCTTTACGCGCCTGTGGTTCAAGCCATTTCATATCCGCCTCAAAAATAATTTCCAAGTCACTTCCCTTAATTCCGGCACGGAATCCGCTGTGTCTATCCTGTCCCGGAGTTGAAGTCATTAGCCCTTTAAGTTCGATAATATTCCCTTTTCCGCCGAGCTTTTTGACAATCCATTCTCCTGCCGCTTTACCTATTTTTTTATTGTCCGCACCGATAAAACAGGTGTATTTATCTCCGTTAACACGCCGGTCAAGCACAATAACAGGTATCCCTTTTTCAAAAGCCGTTTTAATTACCGGGGTAAGCGGTGCTGCTTCTTTAGGTGAAACAATTATAGCATCAACGCCCGCGCTTATAAATTCTTCAATCTGCGCTACTTGTTTTAAAGAATCATTTTGCGCATCCTTAAAAATAATTTTTAATTCAGGACGTTTCGCTGCAGCAAGTCTTATATCTTCATTCATCTGAACGCGCCATGGTTCACCAAGATTACACTGACTCATGCCGATAATTTTCTGTTTGGCAGCTGCCGGAGCTGCTTTATTAACTTTTGCTGTTGACTCATCTTCTTTTTTTCCGCAAGCAAAAATAACAAGTGATGCCGCGATTGATAAAAATAGTTTTGTTTTCATTTTTTCCTTTGTTTAATTGTTATTCGTTATATAAACTATTAACGATTTCTTTTATTTATTTGCTTATGATCTTTTTCTGGTTCTTTGAAATAATACCGCTGCAGCAATAATAACACCGGTCAGCATTAACCGGTAAGCTTCACCAACAGCATTTATACTCAGGATTTTTTCAAGATAACCAATTGTTAATGCGCCGATTATTGTTAATCCGATACCGCCACGCCCTCCTGAAAGACTTGTTCCGCCGATAACAACAATCGCGATTGCCGTCAGTTCATAAGACATTCCGGCTTCCGGATCTCCCTGCTGTTCCTGAGCTGCCTGACAAATTCCGGCTACCGCGGCGAACAAACCGCATAATCCGTAAGCGATCAGTTTTGTCATCACAACCGGAACGCCGGAAAGCCGCGCTGCTTCTTCATTTCCGCCGATTGCGAACATATATCTTCCCCACCGGAGTTTTGAAAGGACAAGATAGGCAATCAAAGCACAAACAAGAAAAATAATTGTTACAATTGCGATATTATTATGAAGAATCTTCGCACTGATAAAGTTATATATCTCCGGCACATTAACATATTTATAACTCCCGTCACTTTGAGCGACAGCGGTAGAAACTTTCTGCCCTCCGGAAATCCATTTCGCTGCACCGCGAGCAAATACCATCATTGCAAGTGTAGCAATAAAAGGCTGCATTTCCCATTTTGAGATCAGCGTTCCGGAAATCATACCGCAGGCGGTTCCGGCAAGTAAAACAACAGGAATTACCAGCCACGGACTCCATCCGTATTGAATTGAGAAAAGCGAAAATAAAACAGCTGTAAGACCAACAACACTTCCAACCGAAAGGTCGATTCCAGCGGTGATTATCACAAGAGTCATTCCGCAGCCGAGAATAGCGAAAACGGAAATATACCGAAGCATATCACGATGAGTTGTCCACTTAAAGAAAGCGCCGTCAGCGTTGAAGGTGAACCCTATAATCAGGACAAATATAAGAGCGATTAATGCTCTTGCCTCTGGTTTCTTAAGAAATTTCATTAGTTAAATGTTTGTTTAATTAAAATTTATAATAGACATTATACTTAAATTACTGAGATAATAAAAGCCGACACAAATTCTTCGCTCTTCCTAAAAAATACTTTTCAGCATTATAATCGTTCTCCCGTTTATCGGAACAATTTTATTTACCGGGCTCCATATTTTACCGGTTTTTAGCGCGGATATTTTGCCGTATAATCTGTCGCTTCTTTTCGGTAAATGATTTTCAGCATATTCGTAAATCTCATATTTCCTGCGGGGCAATCCCGATATTTTTAATTCCACATTCTTATCCGAAAGGTTAACAGCATAAAAAATATACTTTCCGGTCTTGCTTTTTAATGCGCCGGCAGTTAAATCATAACTTTCCGGCTTGACTTCAACTTTTAACGGCAGCATTCCCCCACGGGCAAATTTTGAAAACAAGCCGTATCCGTAAAATACAGGTCTGATTTCCCAATTTTTGTCTTTAAATTCCCAAATCCCGTATTTCATCATATTATAGCCGGGATAATACATTGAATGTAAACACCAAACCGAGCCGCCTATGATTCCATTATTCAAGCCGAGAATTGCAGTATTGGCACAAAGCAGACCATAATCAAACGTTGGAGATAATGAAGAAGCCGCTCCACCGTCACTCGCTTTGTTAGCGCCTATTTCATAGAGAAAAGTTGGTTTATAAATATATCCGTATTTATCTTTTCCGATTGGTTTTGAATGTTTTTTAACAATATCCAGAGTTCGTTTCATTCTATAATCAACTACCGCAACCTGTGTTGGTTCAGGATACTCATGGATTGTAAAAATGTCAAACTGGTCATCCATAATCGGAGTTATTTTTTCGAGCCAGACAAAACCGCCGGACTTATCCCCGATAATTTTCACTTTTTTCAAACCGGCTTTATCAAGCTCTCTCCTCAAAATCACACAGGCATTTGTATAAGTAGCAAACGAACCGCCAAGGCCTTCAAACACCATATCGACCTCCCCGGAAATGCAGATGAACTTCAAGCAGGTAAGACCTTTTTCTTTAACAAGATATTTTATCAGGTTAGCGTATTCACGCGCGCCTTTTTCAACATTTTTTTTATTATAAGTAAAATTCTTTTTATTCCATCCCCAATGAACATCTCCCATAAAAACTTTTCTTCCCGCTTTCTGATGAACCTCAAGCATTTTAATGAGATCTCTCATTTTGCGGGTGTCATAAGTGATTTTATTTATATCATGAGAAGGCGAAATAGCATCCCACCAGAAAAGCGTTGCAATTACCGATGGATTAAGCTCTTTAATTCTGTCGTTGCGAAGTTTTAAATCGGCAGCGGACAAATATTGCACGCCATTCGTTTTTTGATTTTCATCGTTAAAAAAGAATGCGTCATCTTCATAACCAAAACCGATAAATTGTTTTGTTGTGATTTTGTCGGTAATATTTACAGAAATAATTTCATCGCTTTTCAGAGAAGGGAACTTTTTTATTTTTGTGAGTTTGATATCATTGAAATATGCTTTCCCTCTGCCATTTACCAATAAAATCATCTTCAATTTTTTTATATTTTTCGGAACAATAATTGCCGAGGTGATTTTTGTCCATTCTGAATTTCCGGTTACACGCTCTGAATCGGCAGAAAAAAGCCGGTCGTAGGGTGCATTGGTATCTATCGCGCCAACACCCATAAAAGCGCCAACACCGCCGCGAAGATTTTCTGTTTTCACCCACGCGCTCATTTCATAAAGTTCGCCTTCATTTATATTTGTGAAATCTGAGTAAAATTGGTAGAAAGTCTGCGGCGCGTTTGTTGAAATTTCGATAACAAGGCTTACATCACCTTTTTTAGCGACTGAGCTGATGCCGAAAACGGCTTCTCCGGATTTGATTTCCGGAATCCCGGGTTTCCATTTTTGTAATAGTTGATAAGCGGCTGAATTTCTTTTTTCCCATTTAACGGCTTCATCACTATCGCTTGCAAATAAACAAAATGAATAAAGGAGCAGGGAAAAAATGAAAATGATTTTTTTCATTGTTGGTTGTGGGTTGGTTGTTGTTGGTTGTTG
>JAOZSF010000361.1 GCA_029939815.1 bacterium | reverse complement strand
AGGGGGTGCCCTTTAGGGCGGGGGATGTTATTATGGATTTGACGTTAGGCGTTTGGATTTCAAGTCAACTTTTGGCTTTGCAGTCCTTACTATCAACTACCAACTATGAACTATATGCTCGAAAAAAGAAAAAAATTGTTCGAACAAATCGACCTCTACACCGTTACATGCGAAGAACTGTCAAACGGAAGAACAAATTATGAAGTACTTGACGCGGTAATCGCCGGCGGCGGTAAAATAATTCAGTTGCGTGACAAAAAATGCGGAAAAGATAAATTCCTTAAAATGGCAAAAGATTTTCGGAAAATCACAGCTGATGCAGGAATCTTGCTCATTATAAATGATTATATTGATGTCGCAATTGAAGTTGATGCCGATGGTGTTCATCTCGGACAGGAGGATTTCTCAATTGAGGAAGCAAGGAAAATAGCGCCAAATTTAATTATCGGAAGCTCATCCCATAATCTGGGCGAAGCTCTTGCCGCACAATCTGCCGGAGCTGATTATGTAAATATAGGACCGATTTTCCCCACCGGAACTAAGCAGCATTTAAAAGTTGTTGGTGTAGAAATGATAAAAGAAATAGTCCCGCATTTGCATATTCCATTTACCGTGATGGGTGGAATAAAAATTACAAATATTAATAAAGTCCTGCAAACAAGTGCTAAAAAAATAGCTGTGGTTACCGCAATTACAATGGCGGATGACATGACAGCTGCCGTGAAAGAATTGAGGGCAATAATCAAAAGAAAATTATCCAATGAAAAACAAACTTAAAACCTGGTTTAAAGAACATGAGCAGGAAGGAATTGATCTTCTTTGCGAATTAGTAAAAAAAGACACAACTAATCCTCCCGGAAATGAATATCTCGCCGCGGAAGTTGTAAAAACTTTTCTCGAAAAATACAATATCGGGTACGAAACTTATGAAGCGGTTCCCGGCAGAACTAATCTGCTTGCAAAGGTGGGCAAAGGTTCGCCAACGGTTTTTGTTCCGGCACATACCGATGTTGTTCCGGCGGGCAACGGCTGGGATTCAAACCCATTTGAACCGATTGTTAAAGACGGCTGCCTTTACGGCCGCGGTACAAGTGATGACAAAGGTCCGTTGGTTTCCACACTTTTACTCGCAGCTTTTTTCAAAAAGTATGAAAATGAATTTAAAGGTTCAATGCTTGTCGGCGCGGTGGCAGATGAGGAATGCGGTTCTGAGCAGGGAGTTGTATATTTACTTAAAGAAAATATTTTAAAAGCTGATTACGCAATAGTTCCTGATACAGGAAGTTCAATTTACGCGGCATCAATCGGCGAGAAAGGAATGTTAAGAATAAAGGTGAGATTCCACGGTAAACAGGCGCACGCGTCAACTCCCGAAGAAGGATTAAACGCAATTCTTGCCGGAAGCAATTTCTTAAATAAGGTTCAATTTTTGTTTAAGGAAAAACCAGGTTATTTTGGTGAAGACGGTGACAATATTTTCACTCCTTCAACAATAAATATCGGAAAAATATCAGGCGGAACAGCATATAACATTATTCCAAACGAATGTGAAATTTCCATTGATATCAGATACACTCCTAAAAAAAATAAAGATGAGATTCTGAACTTGATTGAGCACTTCGCAAAAGAAGTTCAAAACGAAAACCTTTGCTTAAGTTATGATGTCCAATCAGAAGAACACATGCTGCCGTTTGTAATCTCTGATGATAATCCTCTTGTAAAAGCGATTAAAAAAGCTGTGGTTGATCTAACAGGAAAAGAAACCTCCCTTTTCGGGATGAGCGGAACAACAGTTTGTAAACAGCTTGTTGAAAAAAATATTCCCGCTATCGGTTTTTCTCTCGACTCACCAGGGCAGGCACACATTGCGAATGAGCACATAAAATTATCTGAAATCGGATTATTTGGAGAAGCGCTTGGTTTATCTATAATAAATCTTGCGAAAGAAGGGAATTGAACAAATTATGAATGGTGAATTACGAATTATGAACGAAGGTGAAATTAAAATTGAAAATTTTAATTTTTACAATGCACAAAAAGAATTGATTTTGTATTTCTTTGCGCCTTAGCGCCTTGATCGTACGTATTATCGCACAGTCATTATGAATTAATGATAAATACGACAAAAATTTTAATATGTAAAATTTGCTTGCAAATTATTTATAATCAACGTCATCCTTATATTTTGCTTTGGCGTCCATATTTATTAACTGATATCCGCTACAACCGCCGAGCGCGATAAAGACTCTTAGAGGTCGGTTTTGATACATATTCTGACCCTGTCCCTTAATTATCATTTTATTTATGCTCTGATCTTTTATGATTGCGCTTATCGGTTTACCAAATTTACCGACAGTACCTTCCTTTCTGATTCTTATATTTTTATAAGTTGTCCAATGCATCCATTCCTCCACTCTTAAACTGTAACTTTGAGACGAATCCAGTGAAGCGCGAAAATAAGTTGTTGTTGGAGTCATGGGTATAATACCGTCAAATGTACTTTTAATTTTAAGTCGCCCTGATTTCCGATTTTGTTTCGCTTTCATGATTGTCAGTCCCATATCTTTAGCGCATGGAAGATTAGTAACAAACCACGGCTCGCTGCCTTCACCCAAATTTTTTGTGAAAGTCATCGGCTGCATTCCGGGCCAGTTTGTAACTACAACTGTACACTCAGCACTTCCGGAGCCGAGGTAAGCTATTTTCACCCAGCAATCGCCCGGGTCATTCAACGTATTTGCTTTGATTTTCCGAGCACCGAATGTATAATTATCATTAAGCCATGGGTCATCGCCATCCCATCCTTTAACTCCCCAATCGGGATTTTTCAATGACGGTTTACAATTGAAATAAAAATGTTCAGTTCCATAATTTGTGTTGCCGGGCATATTAAAGGGATGGACGAGGTAAAGATACGCATCTGCACCCGGAGGGTCTGTGGTAAGCAGAACTTCATAAGGTTCTGCCATCGCGGTCATAATTCCGGCAATACATAAAAATACTATTACAAGTTTCAATTTCATAAAA
>JAOZSF010000360.1 GCA_029939815.1 bacterium | reverse complement strand
TGACTTATAAAATATTAACCCATGACTTTTTTAATGAAAAAAAATCAAAAAAATTTTTTTAAAAACTTTGTCTTCAGCATGCTTTTTATGATGGCAACCGCATTTGCCATAAAAGCGGAAAGTCAAAGCCGGCCGTTCGAGAAATACACTCCAATTAAGCCCAACAATAAAATTGACGAAATAGTTTTACAAAGTTTAAGAAAACATCATATTAAACCGGCAAACTTATCCTCTGACGCTGTTTTTCTGAGAAGAGTTTATTTAGATGTTATCGGGACCTTACCGACAGAAAAAGAAGTGAAAAATTTTCTCGAGGATAAATCTCCTAATAAACGAAAAAAATTAATTGATCAGTTGCTTAAGCGGAAAGAGTTTGCGGATTATTGGTCATTGAAATGGGGAGACTTGCTGAAAATTAAAGCTGAATTCCCAATTAATCTGTGGCCAAACGGTGTTCAGGCGTATTATACCTGGATTCATTCCGCATTGGAAAAAAATATGCCCTACGATAAATTCGCTTACGAACTTCTAACATCAAGCGGCAGTAATTTCCGGCAGCCGCAGGTTAATTTCTACCGAGCCGTTCAGGAAAAAAGCCCTAAAGGACTTGCCGAAGCCGCCGCGTTAACTTTTATGGGGATTCGTCTTAATAAACTGCCTAAAGAGCAGCAGGAAGCGTTGAAAACATTTTTTTCCAGAGTGGCATACAAAAAAACCGAGGAGTGGAAAGAAGAAATTATTTATTTGAATCCCGCACCGACAAATGTTTTGAAAACAACCCTGCCGGATGGAAAAAATGTAGTTATTCAACCGGAGCAGGACCCGAGAATTATTTTTGCCGAGTGGCTTGTCGCAAAAGAAAATCCATGCTTTGCAAGAAATATTGTTAACAGAATTTGGGCGTGGCTTATGGGGCGCGGAATAATTAATCCCCCTGATGATATTTCATCCGGAAATCCGCCTTCCAATCCAAAACTTCTTGCTTATCTCGAAAAGGAATTGATTAAATCAAACTATAATTTGCGGCATATTTATAAATTGATTTTGAACTCACGGACTTATCAGCAGTCGTCAATTCCGCAAAGCGAAAATCCAAGGGCGGAATCTTTATTCGCGTATTATCCTGTACGCCAACTTGACGCGGAAGTCTTAATTGACGCGATTTGTCAAATCACAGGTACGCATGAAGAATATGTCAGTATGGTTCCCGAACCATTTACTTTTATACCGAACTCAAAGAAAACTATCAGTTTGGCTGACGGAAGCATTTCAAGCCAGTTTCTCGAAATGTTCGGTAAACCGGCGCGGGACACTGGTTATGAGAGTGAGCGGAGCAACAAATCCACAACAGCCCAGCGGCTGCATTTTTTAAATTCGACTCATATTCAGGATAAAATAAAGAAAAGTCGGAAATTAAGACAAATTATTAATAATGGGCAAAAACGAAAAGGAAATAAAAACGGAGTGATTAAGGAACTTTATCTCAATATCCTTTCACGATACCCAACTGACGAAGAAACAAAAATTATCGGTAAATATTTTGTATCGGAAAAAGGGTCAAAGAAAAACGCGATGATGGATATTGTGTGGGCTTTATTTAATACTAAAGAATTTTTATGCAAACATTAGAACAATTTATAAATTATGAATACAAAAAATTTGACACGTAGAGATATGATTAAACTCGGACTGCTTAGCGTTGGAAGTTTAATGCTTGGCGGGCCGTTAAATCTTTTAGCAAAGAATATTGTTCGGAAAAGTTCAAAAGTAAAAGCTAAAGCAAAATCCGTTATCCAAATCTGGCTGTGGGGCGGGCAATCACATATTGACACTTTCGATCCGAAACCGCAGGCAGGGCGCGATTATTGCGGAGAACTCGCCAGCGAAATCGAGACAAATGTTAAAGGAATTAAATTAAATGCCGCTTTGCCGCTTCTCGCTCAACAGGCGGATAAATATTCTTTGATCCGCAGCATGACTCACGGAATTAATGCTCACGAAACAGCATCGTATGTTATGCAGACAGGTCATGAACCGGGGCGATTGGTTTATCCTTCAGCCGGAGCGGTAGTATCGCTTTTTAAAGGATATGCTAATGGATATAAAGGGGTTGTTCCGCCGTATGTTGTTTTAACAAAAGGGCAGGGGAGATTCTCCGAATCGGGCTTTCTCGGTACAAAATATAAACCGTTTGTTACCGGTGGTGATCCAAGCAGGAAACCATTTGAAGTTGAAGGGATTATAGCTAAAGGTGTTTCTGATGAACGGCAGTTGAGTCGTAGGGAATTACTGCATAATCTTGATACATTAGGCAAAGCGAACTCTAAAAGTTCTCAATTCAAAAAACTTGATAAATGTGAAAACGAGGCTTATGATTTGATGTTCGGTGACGCAAGAAAAATATTCGACCTCTCAAATGAAGACCCGGCAGTTAGAGAACGCTACGGGAAAAAGAAATTCGGACAGTCGTGTCTCGTTGCAAGAAGATTGGTTGAAGCAGGCGTGCCTTACATTACTATAAATTATAATGGCTGGGATACTCACAAACAGCATTTTCAGATAATGAATCAAAAGCTCCCCGAGTTCGATCAGGGATTGTCGGCACTCTTGCAGGATTTATCAGATAAAGATTTGCTCGACTCTACAATAATCTGGTGTGGCGGTGAATTTGGAAGAACGCCGAAAGTGATGTGGAATCCGCCTTGGAACGGCGGCAGAGGGCATTTTGGACAATGCTTTTCCGTGCTGCTTGCCGGCGGGGGATTTAAAGGAGGACATGTGGTCGGGAAATCTAACGCAACAGGAACAGAAGTAGTTGAAAGGCCTGTCCGGCCTGAGGATTTAATTGGTTCGATTTATGAGCTGATGGGAATTGACCCTGATGGAAAATTACCGAACAACAAAGGATTAGATGTTGCTATCCTGCCCAAAAATGGCAATGGCAGATTAAAAGAAATAATGTAACTAAGGTCTCTGACCTTGAACAGAAAAATCCGCGGGCAAAGCCCGCAGCCACATAATAATGTAAC
>JAOZSF010000033.1:7553-11482 GCA_029939815.1 bacterium | reverse complement strand
ATACAGATCATCAATTTGTCAGCGCGGCAACTTCAACCATTTGTGATGATAACGAAATAATCTTTCCGCCTGTTAAAAAAGGATTAAAAAGATTAAGAATTAAAGTCAAAACTAAAGGATTTGCTGAATCTTACTCGGATTATTTCAACACGGTTGATGACGAAAATAAAACTGTTACTGTCAACCTAATGTCAGGCGTTAAATTCAGTGGGAAAGCCGTGAGAAGCGACGGAGAGATTATAACTAATTTTCACTTTCGAGCAACTCCGCGCGGACAATACGAAAAAAATGGTCAACCGGGACATATTAATGAAAGAGTATCAACCGATAATGAAGGAAATTTTGAAATTGACGGGTTACTTCCCGAGCATTACAAATTCAATCTCAGAACTAGTGAAGCGCAATCGATAACAACAAATGTAGTTTTATATTCTGATGAAGATAACTATATGGAATTTATTCTGCCAAAATTAAAATACCAAAATGTGAAGGGGATTGTTATTTATGAACAGTCGGGTGAGCCGGCGGAGGGAATAGAAGTTAAATGTGTTACATGGAATAATAAGAAGTTGGAAATCAAAACTGTAACAGACGAAAACGGAAATTTTAATTTATCTGTACCTGTTGTTAAAAATGCCAATGCTAATTTGATTGTTAATGAAGACGGATTTGCTCAGGTGAAACGCAGCATTCGAAGATATGCCGGAGAAACAATTACACTTCTTCTCCGGGAAACAGGAATTCTGACCGGAACGATTACAACTGAAGCCGGCGAACCGATTTCCAAAGTGCGAGTTAGTATATCACCTGAATATAATCATTCTTCAAGATCATCAAGAGCAAGTTTTTCATCACGAAATTCACGCCGGGAAGATATATCTGCATACAGAGTGCAAAGCAATCCAACGGATATAAACGGAATATACATAATTTCAAATGCCGCTGCACCACAAGTATATACAATTAGCACATGGGGAAATAAGGAGTATTTTTTACCGCAAAATGATAATAGAAAAGTAAAAATTCAACCCGGAAAAACTACCGTTTATGATTTAACAATGGTCCCCAAACCTGTTGTAATGGTCAAACTGAAAGATAAAAAGGGAAATCCTGTATTAAAATACTCGTTGAAAATTAAAACTACATACAAAAACGGCTCAAGCAGCGGAACAAGAAATGTAAATCTTTCAGATGAAAATGAATGGTATCGCGCAGAGCTCTGGTCGCGTAAAGAAAATATGAAACTTTCTTTGATAGCTGAAACCGATGACGGAGAAATTGCAGTACAAAATAATATTCCAATTAAACGGGGAGAGGAGTATAAATTTATCCTGACTTTAAGTAATTCTGTTCAGCCGGATGTTGCAGGTTTCATTTATAATTCGGATATGACACCCTATATTGATGGTTATATTTGGGGGCATGCCAATGGTAAATTCGGAAATGACTCATGTGATTATCTCGGTTTTTTTGAAATAACAGGTATGAATGTTGAAAAAGGAACCAAAATTAAACTGACAGCCAGTGGTAATAATATTAGTTTTATCACGAATGTGCTCGCGGGTGACGATAATATCGAATGGATTCTTCCGGAACCAAATAAGATTATCGGACGGGTATATGTCGAAAATATTAACACTCCGGTAACAAATTTTGCTCTTAGTATTAGAAGCACATACAACAAAAAATCTTTTTATTCGGAAAACGGAAGTTTTTCTCTACCTGTTCATAACTTCCATCTAAAACAGTTTGACAAAATAAAACTCTATGTTTTTGTTCCGGGTTACGCTCCTGAAATAAGAGAAATCGAATTCGGAAATAATAAAACTTTCGACGTTGGAGATATTATCGTAATGAATAAACCGGCTGAAATTATCGGCAGAGTAATTGACCATGAAGATAATCCTGTCAGCGCTAATATTTCACTTACGATAACAAAAAACAGCTACAGGAACAATAATGTTTTAAACTGTCGTACTGATGAAAACGGGTTGTTTAAATTCACCGACCTTCCGCCCGATACATATCAAGTATCTGCTTATACGCGATTAAAAAGTGTGAGCTCAGAAAAGTTTGAACTGAGGTCGGGTGAAACTTATACTCTTCCCGATTTAATTATTGTTGAAACGAACGCTGTGGATGTTTTATTTGAATTTGTTCTTCCTGACGGCAGTCCGGCGGCAAACGCGCGAATTAGTTATTTTAATAAATCAACTGATGAAAACGGTTTTATAAAAGAAAAAATGAGACCCGGTAAACATGACAATTGGAGTGTAAATATAGATGATGATTTGTATAATACAGAAAAATTCGAAATAAAAAATGATACTGAAGAAATTACTGTTAAACTTATTCAGATCCCTTCAATAAAAGGCACAGCTACTTTAGACGGTAAACCTTTAAATAGTGCCTTTTTGTATTTTCAGAGAAATAAAAATTATTATAGCGCATCTGTTTTTGATGGTAAATTTGAACTGAAGGCAAAACCGGGGAAATATATCGTTACATGCACTGATAAAAAGGTGGCAGCAGTTGTTGAATTGAAAGAATCAGGTGAAAACAAAATTAATTTCGAATCAGGAAATGCAGCTTTTGAATTTGTATTTCCGATTGAGGGGAATTGGAATGTAAGTCTTTCAACAAAAATTGACGGTAAAAATATTAATATTGCAAATTACAATTCAGTTAGCGATGACGATAATAAAGTCACTAAACTCCCTGCCGGTGAATATAAAATCTCCGCTTATTGTCGTAACGACAATTTTAACACAAATATATCCACTAAAGCGACATTAAGCTCCGGTGAGACGAAGAAGATAAAATTTTGAAGAAATAAATACAATTTTTACCACGGACTGCACAGAATACACAGAAAATAAAATGGATATTATACAGTTCCCGATTTAATTTGGTGATTATTTTTATTTAATTTATCATTATTCCATTACGTTTAATATTTCCGGTGTGAAATATGAAATTATCCTGTCGGCTCCGGCACGTTTTATTCCCAACAAACTTTCATAAATTATTTCTTCTTTCGCATCACCATTCTTCACCGCTGTTTTTAACATTTTATACTCTCCGGAAACATTGTAAGCAACTATCGGACATGAAAACATTGCTCTCGCTTTCGATATTATGTCAAGATAAGCCAAAGCGGGTTTTATGATTACCGAATCAGCTCCTTCATCAATATCAGCAGCGATTTCTTCCATTGCTTCGTTGACATTCGCGTAATCCATCTGATAACTTTTTCTGTCACCAGATTTAGGCGCGCAATCTGCCGCATCACGGAATGGTCCGTAATAATTTGACGCGAATTTTGCCGCATACGACATTATTTGAGGATGACAGTCCCCCTTTCTTAAAGGGGGGGAGGGGGATTTCATTTTTGTCAACGCTTCTTTTATGTAATACACTCTGCCGTCCATCATGTCTGACGGTGCAACGATATCAGTTCCTGCCTTAGCATGACTGACAGCAATTTTCGCGAGAAGTTTACATGTTTTGTCATTATCGCCGATATGACAATGACCGTTTTCAGTGAATGAACAAAGACACACATCGGTAATAATTTCGAGTTCCGGGAATTCTTTTTTTATTTTTGGGATTGCTTTTTGTACAATACCGTTTTCTGAAAAAGCCTGTTCAATACCTTTGTTTTCAGGAATTCCAAAAAGTAAAATGGATTTTAAACCCGATTTTACAAGCTGTTCAACTTCCCGAATGAAAATATCAGAGGAAAAGTGGAAAACATCCGGCATTGATTTGATTTCCTGCTTAATGTTTTTCCCGTCAACGAGAAATACAGGCCATATAAAATCGGATTTATTGAGAAAAGTTTCACGATATTTTTCGCGAGTTTTCTCATCAATTCTTCTGTCTCTAAATCTTTTAAATTTCATACCACGAACCACTAAAAGTTATTA
>JAOZSF010000033.1:5573-7453 GCA_029939815.1 bacterium | reverse complement strand
TTTATTTATTTCTTTTGCTGTTTCATGGCCGATTGAAAAAATCCCCCTAACCCCCCCAGCATACGCAGGGTCAGAGACCTTTAGAAAAGGGGGAATTGATTGAGAAAAGAAAAAGTTTGCCGCGGATTTACTCGTGAAAATTATTGCGTCATACTCTTGTAAATCTATTGCCGGGAAGTCAACTTTCGTAACTTTTATTAAAGGATAATGTATAATTTTTTCATTGTATTTTGAGTAATCAGGAGATAACCCTGTGTAAAGAATTTTTTCGGGAACATTTAATTGTCCAACAATTTGACCAACAATAATTATTGCCGGGGAATCAATCTTTTCATTCACCATTTCAGATACAGTTGTAAAAACTGTTTTCTCAAAAATAGTTCCTACATTGTGAATTAAAATAGCCGGAGTGGTCGGCGGAGTGTTTTCATTTAATAGCTTTTCAGATATTTCAGATAGTTTTGACGCTCCCATGTAAAAAACTTTTGTCCCGCATGTTTCCGGATTTGATGAAGATGAATGACCCGTATTGATTTCTATTGATGAAGAAATATTTCTTTGAGTCAGCGGAATGTTAAAAGCTGCTGCTGAAGCATTGAAAGATGAGATTCCGGGGATGACTTCAATCGGGATCATTCGCTCCTGAAGAAAAGCGGCTTCCTCACCACCGCGTCCAAAGATGAATGGGTCACCGCCTTTCAATCGCACTGTAGTTTTTCCGTTGAGAGCATTTTGATAAAGCAATTCATTAATTTCGTCTTGTGATAAAGAATGTTTTTCTTTTCGTTTCCCGACATAAATTTTTTTACAGGAAAAGAGGTCTAAAATATTTGTATCCAAAAGATCATCATAAAAAATTATATCGCAAATTCCTAAAATCTTGTGCGCCTTTATTGTGAGTGTATCAGATGAACCGATGCCGGCACCGATGAGCCACACTTTCCCAAAATAATTCCTGATATCATGTTCATAAAACATTTTGATTAAATCCGCTCTGCCTCGTTTAGCGATAATAGCGAGATTTCCTTGCAGGGGATGAGTGTCAAAAGGAAGGATTTCGGAAATTCTGTTTTCTAATCCCAAGCGTTTTAACGCGCAAGTGGCAACAATTATCGCATCAACTTTACCGGAATCCACCTGAGCGATTCTTTCTTCTATATTTCCGCGAATACTGACCGGAAGAATATCGGGTCGTAATTTCAAAAGTTGAGATTTTCGTGAAACTGAACTTGTTCCTATTTTTGCTTTTTCCGGAAGTCGGTTAAGTTTCAGATTTTCTCTGCTGACAAGTGAATCTGTTTTGTCATCAGCTTTGGTCAATGCTACAACCTGTAACTCTCTGTTTAACGGAAAGGGGAGGTCTTTGGCTGAATGAACAGCGAAATCGGCTTTGTTATTAAGAGTTATTTCATCAATTGTATCGGTAAAAAAATCAGCTTTTTGATTTGCAAGTAGGGATATTTTTTTGTGTTTATCGCCATAGGTATCTACATAACAAACATCAAAATCCACGTCAGGAAATAAGTTAATTATTTCTTTGACCTGAATTTTAGCCAGACGGCTTTTTCTTGATACAATTTTTATTGACATGATTTTATTTTATATTTTTTCTAACATGATTTACATGATCTTTTAATTTATTATATTTAAATTTCTTTAATATTCATCCTGTCCGTCCTGTTAATCCTGTCGTATATTTTTTTGACAGGATCTACAAGATTTACATGATTTTTTTTGTTTTTTGTCTTTTTTGTTTATTTTGTATTTATCCTGTCTATCCTGTTAATCCTGTCAGATATATTTTTTTTGACAGGATCTAAATGATTTTTTTGTTTATTTTGTATTTATCCTGTCTATCCCGTTAATCCTGTCGTATATTT
>JAOZSF010000033.1:3919-5473 GCA_029939815.1 bacterium | reverse complement strand
TTTTTTGTTTATTTTGTATTTATCCTGTCTATCCCGTTAATCCTGTCGTATATTTTTTTGACAGGATCTACATGATTTTTTTTGTTTATTGTATTTAAATTTCTTTAATATTCATCCTGTCCGTCCTGTTAATCCTGTCGAGTATAATCTTTATATTTTCGTTTGACATCAACTCCATCAGGACCGAAATTTATTAATAAACCAACCTGATTACCTGTCGCAGCTAAATAATTAACCAGTTGTACTTCATGTTTAGCTATAAGATTCACTCCTGCTTTTAATTCAACAATCAAAGTATTTTCAACTAAAATATCGGCATTAAAATCGCCAACATTTTCGCCTTCGTAATAAACGGTTATAGGATATTGTTGTTTAAAGTTTAAATTTAATTTTTGCAACTCAATTGCCATAGCATTTTCATATATTTTTTCTAAAAAGCCATATCCTAAAGTATTATAAACTTTAAATGCACAAGCAATAACTTTTTCACTTAATTTGTCTTGAATCATAATATTCTCCTTGCCACGATTAACATGATTTAATTTATTACATTTAAATTTTTTCAGTATTCATCCTGTCCGTCCTGTTAATCCTGTCGTATATTTTTTCTGACAGGATCTACAAGATTTACATGATTTTTTTATTTTTTGTCTTTTTTGTTTATTTTGTATTTATCCTGTCTATTCTGTTAATCCTGTCAGATATATTTTTTTATTCTGTCGGATATCATTTGTTCAGCTTTTTTAATTTTATTCCTGTTCACTTCGCAATGAATAAATTTCTCAACATCCTCAATATCAAAATATTTTATTTTTGGTTTTGAGTCGAGATGGATGTTTCGCGGAACCGACAGATCAATCGCAATAAGATTTTTGTTTTCAGTAAAATCGTCTGAAAATAAAATCGGTTGCTTGGCTCTTACAGCAGAAATTAAAATATCAACATTTTTAATTTCATCTTTTAAATCTGAATACGGGAGGAAATTACAGTTGAAATCTTTCGCTATTAGTTCAGCTTTTTCATCAGTTCGGTTTATAATAAATATTTTTTCGCAGTTTGCGGAAGTTAGAAGTCGTATTATCTTTTTATTTGTATGATGAGCACCAATTATTATTATTTTTTTACTCTCAAGATTTTCTATAACGGATTTTAGCAGTTCAATGCACGCGCGGCTGTGAGAAACAATAGTTCCCGTTATCCCGGATTCCGCACGAACTTTTTTAGCTATTTTAAAAGCTGTTTGGAATAGTTTGTTAAGTTCCGGAGATGAATGATCATTCTCAATGGCTTCAAAATAAGCTTTTTTAACCTGACCGTGAATATTTGTTTCTCCGGTAATTTTAGATTCCAAACCTGAAATCACACGGCAAAGATGTTTCAATATTTCATCAGAAAAATTTCCACTGCCGAAATACAGTTCCGCCCGATTGCAAGTTTGCAGATATACATATTTATCCGGTAACTTTGCTGTAATTTCAGAGATGAATTTTTCACGCTTGGTGATGGAGGCATTATAATCTATTTTTTTGACACGAATCATTTTCAACCACGAAT
>JAOZSF010000033.1:2643-3819 GCA_029939815.1 bacterium | reverse complement strand
ATTGATTTCTTTACATCCCGCGCGTTTGAGCTGATTGCAACCGACATATTTTGTTGTTTGAAGATCGCCGGAGAGGTAAAATCACAGTTTGCCGGTGAATCGCAAATATTTACGAGTTTCCCGAGTTTATTGGCATCGCTTTTAATTTGCAGATTCAGTTTTGAATTATCTGTGCACGCGTAAATTAAATAAAAATCATTTAAGAAGTTTTTCGAGTAAGTTTTTTCAATAATTTCAATGGCTGATTTCTTAATTTCATCGGAAATTTCAGGAGCTAAAGCTGCAATATTGTTTGTGAACTTCAAAAGAGTTTTTAATTTGTGAGCAGCGGTTTTCCCGCCACCAACAATTAATATTTTTTTATCAGTTATGTTTATGCAGATAGGAAGAAAAATCATTTTATATTGTCCAGTTAGGGGTTTGCTTTTTGCGAACTACCTTGCCGTCCTCAATGTGAAGCCCGCATTCTTTCTGCTCGGCAGATTCCCACCACCATCTTCCTGAACGAATATCCTCTGCCGGGCGGACAGGTCGGGTGCACGGCTCGCATCCGATTGTAAAATATCCTCTGTCATGATGCTTGTCATAGGGGATACCGTTATTGCGAATGTATTCCCAAACATCTGTTTCCGACCAGTTGACAAGAGGAGCAATTTTATAACAGTCATGTGTTTCATTGAAAGAAACAATTTGGATATTTTCGCGGGATTCCGCTTGTGAACGGCGGAGTCCTGAAATCCATGCCTGCGCGTCTTTCAACGCTTCTTTTAGAGGTTTCACCTTTCTTACATAACAGCATTTTTTTCTGTTCTCCACACTTTTATAAAAAAGATTAGGTCCGGTCGGATTAACTAATTCAGCAATATCTTTTGCATCAGGATAATATGTGTCAATCTTGACTTTGTACTTATCGATAACTTCCTGCCATACATCATAAGTAGAATGGAAAAGTCTGCCGGTATCAATTGTGAAGATTTTCGGCGATTCAACCGTATTTGCGAGCATGTGAATTAAAGCCATGCCTTCCGCGCCGAAACTTGTTGAGAGTTTAATGCTGTCATGCTCAAATGTTTTGTAAGCCCATTTGATGATATCCAGAGCGGTTTTGTTTTCAAGTTCTTTGTTTATCTTTTGTAAGTTCAGTTTCATTTTTAGCAGTACGATTTATTAGCAAAA
>JAOZSF010000033.1:0-2543 GCA_029939815.1 bacterium | reverse complement strand
ATGTGGTTAAATATGTTTTTTCAGGTATTCAATAATATAGTTAACGACATTTTCTTCCGGGATTTCATCAATTTCTTTTGCAAGGCAGAGAATATCATTTTTAACTTCAGCGTTTTTAAAAACAGTATAATAAAATTTTCTTTCATCATTTATCCGCTTGATTCTTCCCGCAAAACCTAAATCGGCAATGTGATGCTGTCCGCATGAATTGGGACATCCTGAGAGATAAATTTTCATATCGGGAAGTTCGTCGAGAGATAAATTTATTTCATCGAGCTTGTCGGACAGAGCTTTTAAAAGCTTACGCGGCTGAGCGATGCCTATTTTACAAACAGCTGCGCCTGTGCATGCGATACAGTTCCCTAAGAACCGTGACTTTTCGGAGAGAGGAGAGATTTTAATTATGATTTCATAAATGTTTCCAAGAAAATTCTCGGGAATGTTTCTCAACATAATATTTTGGTTAAGTGTGAAGCGAATAGAATTATCACTAATTTTAGAAATTAAGTCCGCAAGGGTTACGGCGTCATCATTTTTAATGTTTCCGAAAATAAAAGGGATATCAACGGAAAACAACCCGGTTTGTTTTTGTGGTCGAGCATATCTTTTTTTCCAGAGAGAAAATTTTTCGGATGTCAATATTTTTTCATCAAGCGGAATATTGTTATTGGCTTTGTTTTCAATATCCGAAAGGACTAATTTCTCAGGATTAGAATTTTTTACATTTTCAAGTTCTTCATTGTATAATTCGATAAATTTTTCCTTACCGAGAGAGTTCCAAAGAAAACGAATTCTTGCCTGATTTCTGTTTTCGCGATTTCCGTATTTATCAAATAATTTTTTAATCGCTTCAACTACAAAATAAACCTCTTCTTCCGGAATGAAATCATGTAAAATATTGCCCGATTGTGCTTTTCGACCCATACCGCCCGCCGCGAAAACCTTGAATCCTTTTTGACCGTCTTTTTCGGAGGCTATAAAACCCAGATCAGTGCATCGCGCGTAAACATTATCATTTTCAGAATTAGCAAAAGCGATTTTAAATTTTCGCGGGAGTTTAAAAGAATCGGCTTCAGTAACTAATTTATTTGAAATCGCAACGGCATAAGGAGCAACATCGAAAACCTCACTTTCCGAGATTCCTGAGTCGGGTGAAGCGATAACATTACGAAGAGTATTGCCTCCACCGCCACGTAAAGCGAGGTTGACTTTCTTTAATTCTTTTAGAACAATGGCGATGTTTTCAGGTGGAACATCGTGGAGTTGCAGTTGCTGCCTCGTTGTGATATGAAACTCATTTCCAGCGAATTTCTGTGAGATTAAAGCGACTGATTTTAATTGAGAGGGAGAAATGATACCTGCGGCACAGCGTATACGCACCATAAACATTTTATTTTTTTGTTCATAAATTCCTGCGGGAGCCAGATGATGTTTTAATTCAACAGCTGATATTTCTTCAGCAATGAATTTATTTATATAAATTTCGAGTTCGTTTATTTCCGAGTCAAGCAGTATAGGGGATTGATAGTTCATAGTCAGATATAATAAATAATTTGAGAGTTTATATTTTTTTGTTTTTCGAGCATGCTTTTTAAAGAAATATTAAAGACTTTTTTTAATTCGTTTTCCGCTTCGGTAAAAAGAGAAAAGATAGAACTGTTTTTATCGGTATTTTCGTGGAGATTAATCGGTCCTTCAAGAATCTCGAGAATAGTTAATATGGATATTTTTTCCGGTGAATACCGGAGTTTATAACCGCCGTTAATTCCGCGAACACTTTTAACGATGCCCGCTTTAACAAGTTTATTAAAAATTTGAACGAGGAAATTTTGCGGAATTTTTTTTCTTTTAGCGATATTTTTAATTTGCATAAGACCATTGTCCTGATTTTCAGCGAGGTCAATCAGCGCCTTAATAGCGTAGGTGGATTTGTTAGTAATGTTAATCATAATAGTCGTCCTTAAAAACCGCTTTTTATTTATGGCACGTTTTACAAAAAGAGCGGTAAAAGCCAATTTCGGCTGATTACTGCGTTGGTTTCAACTCGACGTATAAATAATACGCCTTCGTCTTATCGCCTTATAATCAACTCGTAATTGACTTTTTAAGGGACGACTAAAGTAGAGCCAAAAAATAATTTTGTTAATTATAATAATTGTGACTAACTTTGTCAACAATAAAACGAAATAAGAAGTATGGATTTTTTGTGTTACAAGTAAAGCACGCTTCCAAGCCTTGTATCCGGCATATTGGTAATAGTCGCCGGAATTGGGCCAAGCGTGTCTATGATAGTCGGATTTGGGAATCCGAGTTACTTTTTCAATCGACAAAAACTGTCAATTGTTTTATTTTTTATTCAGTTCCTTTATTCTTTGCGCATTGGCGAGAGTATTAAAATTATCATTGACTGTACTTTTTATTACAAAGATTTCGTCCCTGACAGGACCGGTTTTTAAATCGCTTATTCCAAGCCGGAGACTTTTTTTAGCAAAGATTTTGCTAAGAGGTTAAATGAAAATGCTAAAATAAATTAAGAAAGTGGT
>JAOZSF010000359.1 GCA_029939815.1 bacterium | reverse complement strand
AGCAAATATTGAGATGAGTAGTGCGGTTTTAAAAGAAGAGCTACAAGATTTAAAAGGAGATAGAAAATGTTTTAACCATACAGACGTAAACTCTAAATACCGCATGAATAAAGGGCTATAAAGTAGAATAAATATTATTTGGAAGATTCAGGTTAAAATGCGGCATCCGCATGCGAACAGCAAATCGACATTTGAGACAGCGATTAATAATTTAAAAAGTTCAATAAACTCCCGTGAAGAATATTTATTGCGGGAAAGCAAGAAGTTAATGTCGGAGTAAATTATTTTATTTGCGGTGTGATGGCAAAAGACAAATTTCTCTTGGTAAATTCAATTCGTGCATTTGCGGCATTTTCTCGACAGGACTTAAGCATTGATAAACGGTTAACAATATAATTTGCTTGAAAGGCAAATTATTACGGCACAAATCTCGCCTTCGAAATCGGATCGTTCTTCCCCGCATCCGGTGAAACATATTTTTTAACATCCCGCAAAGAAATAACATTAAAATTATTGTCGCTTAAGTATTCAACAAATTCCTTAAATCGTTCGGGAGGGGTTGTGCATGGAGGATGCCTGCCGTCAGGAACTCCGTGAAACTGGAAAACTACAATTTGACCGTTTTTCGCGCGGTCAACTATCGTTTTAAAATCCGATAAAGTCCATCCCGGGACAGCAAGCCCCGAACTCGGAACTAATAATGGAGTGTTAATTTCCGGGTCGTACAACGGACCTAATCCGACAACAGAGCTTTCCGGAACATCTGGCTGTGGACCTCGCCGTGCGAATAAATATCCCGCGTTTTTTAATACTTCAACCGCTTCGGGACCAAATTGATTTCCGGGCCAGCTGAAACTCACGGGTTTTGGCACCCCGACTTTTTCAAGTTGATATTCAACTTTAACCAATTCATTAGAAAGTAATTCGGCGTCTTTGGGAGTTGCAAAAGCGATATGGCTCCATGAATGGTTTCCGACTTCAAATCCCATTTTATCCAGTTGGGCGATTTCTTCCCAGTTAAGATAATTATTTGTATCATCCATCCAGGCATGAGTAACAAAAAAAGTTCCACCGAATCCATGTTTTTTTAACAGGGGAGCGGCAACAGTTAAATGCGACCGAACGGAATCATCGAAAGTCAGAACAACGGTTTTGTCGGGTATTTTCATTTTATTATCAGATGATAAATTAATGGTTTTACACCCGGAAAATGAAAAAAGAATCGGTAATAATAATATCAGTTTTTTCACTTTTTTAATTTTAATTGTTTTTGTTTTAAAATCGTTTTTATTGCTAAAATTAATAAGCCAATTCCAAGTAATAACAGTAATGATGCAGTTACTACCAATACACATTCTGTTATAAGTTCGTACTTTAAAAGTTCTGTGCTTTGAGTTTGAATTTCTTTGTAAAGAATTTTCGCGTCATTACAATTTTCCAGAATTGAAGTTATAAGAGCAAAGAGTGTTACCGTAAACATGAATATCATAGGAACTATCGTGTACCAAATATTTCTGCCGATATGATAAAGCCAGATAGAAACAGCAAGAAAAGCAATGGCAGCAAGTAACTGGTTTGCAGAACCGAAAATCGGCCACATAGTTTTCCATTCACCACTAAGGGCGAGGGCTCCGCCGAGAATTACGCAAATTAGAGTTGCTGAATATCTATCTAAAGAAGTTTTTCTCTTTTCCATCCCGCCTGTTTTCTTCTTGAAAGTAAAAAGTTCCTGTAAACAAAAACGGCATAGCCGTGTTCCGGTATCAAGCGTTGTGAGCGCAAAAGCCGAAACAGCAAGGGTTGCAAAAATATGACCGAATTTAAACGGAATGTGAAAAGCGGAAATGCAAGAACCAATTCCCTGCGCAAAAACTTCAATCGGTCCTTTACTTTTTAACATTTGTAAATATTCCGGTTTGGCAAGTTTAACGGCTGTAATCAATGCGATGATTGCAAGAAGCCCTTCTATCAGCATCGCACCGTAACCGACCGGAACGGCATCTTTTTCCTGATTCAACTGCTTCGCGGTTGTGCCGGAAGCAACTATACTGTGAAAACCCGATATTGCCCCGCATGCAACTGTGACAAAAAGCATAGGAAACAGCATTCCTATTTTCCCGACATTAAATTCTGTAAACGCCGGAGTTTGAATTGCCGGATGAACAAAAATAATTCCGAATACACCGGCGCCGATTAACGCGTAAAGCAGAAAAGAACTCAAAAAATCACGCGGTTGGAGTAAAATCCATACCGGAGTAACAGAAGCAACAAAAATGTAAATTAGAAGAACACAAATCCAGAAATTATTCGGCGAAAGGGTGAGATTTATTCCGGGAATTAAAAATCCTTCCTGAGGAATCGCAAACGGAAAATGGACTCCGAGCCAAATGCAGGAAAATAAAATTGGGATAAAAACTATTGTTGTCCATTTAAACGAAAAATTCAGCTTGTTTATACATAAACTGAAAATTATCGCAAGCAGAATGTATAAAAATGATGACGTCGCCGTGGCAGGCGCCGTAACAAATGTTTTTGCGACAACCGCCATAAATACTGCGATTACAAGAATTAAAGTTGCAAGACAGAATATTAAAAATAATATTTTTCCGCCGTGACCAAGATATTCTTCTATTACAACACCAATACTTTTCCCGCTATGTCTTATTGATACGATGATTGATGACAAATCATGAACTCCTCCAAGAAAAATTGATCCGATGACAATCCAGATAAAAACCGGTCCCCAGCCGTAAGCCGCTGCAACAATCGGTCCGATAATCGGTGCAGCACCGGCTATGGAAGAAAAATGATGACCAAGCAATACAGGCATCCGCGCGGGACAGTAATCAACACCGTCCGACATTGTATGAGCGGGAGTTGGTTTTGAGTTGTCAACGCCGATGACTTTGGAAATTTTCCGTGCGTAAAACCTGTATGCGAAAACAAAAGCAATCAGCCCGGCAATAATTAAAAATGATGAGTTCATTGAAG
Organism: bacterium; assembly: GCA_029939815.1. Taxonomy (GTDB): domain Bacteria; phylum Auribacterota; class UBA3054; order UBA3054; family B51-G9; genus B51-G9. The sequence continues at coordinate 54 of JAOZSF010000359.1, read as the reverse complement.
AAGTTAAAAGTTAACCCCAGCATGCGCGGGGCGCTTACGCGAAGTTAAAAGTTA
>JAOZSF010000358.1 GCA_029939815.1 bacterium | reverse complement strand
TTGACCAATAGGTGCCTGACCCCGTTAAGCACTCATCCAGCAATTTTCTTCAGCGGATTTGATTACCGCGTCAAGTATTTTTTGTGTTTTTAACGCGTCGTTAAAATCAGGCATTAAGGGTGTTCCTTCAGCAACACCGTTTACAAAGTCCGCAACCACATTTACAAAAGTGTGTTCGTAACCGATAATATGTCCCGGCGGCCAATAATTTCCGACATAAGGATGATTAGCTTCCGTCACGAGAATTCTTTTAAATCCCTGTTCTTCGTCTTCAAGATTAAGATAAAAAAGCTCATTCATATTTTCAAGATTAAACTTGAAACTGCCTTTTGAACCATTGATTTCAAGCTGCAACCCGTTTCTATTCCCACCGGCAAAACGAGTTGCTTCAAAAGTTCCTATCGCACCATTCTCAAACTTAGCGAGAAAAAGAGTCGCGTCATCAACATCAACAATACCCGTTTCTCCGTTCGCTGAATTCTCAATCGGACGTTCTTTTATAAAAGTTTCTGAAAGACCGGATACTCCGGAAATTTCACCGATTAAATATCTTGCGAGATCGATAATATGAGCGTTAAGGTCGCCATGAACTCCGCTGCCGGCAAGAGCTTTTACCAATCGCCATACCCGCGGAAATTTCGGGTCCATAATCCAATCCTGCAAGTATTGGGCACGAATATGATAAACTCTTCCAAGTTTTCCTTCATCGATCATTTTTTTAAGAAGCGCGATTGCGGGTACACGCCTGTAATTAAAGCAAACCATAGTCGGAACATCGTTTTCTTTGGCTGCGGCAACCATATCTTCAGCTTCAGCAACATTCATTGCAAGCGGTTTTTCGCACAGGATTGCTTTTTTAGCGTTGGCAGCTTTAATTGCGATTTCCGCGTGACTGGAATTAGGAGTACAAATATCAACTATATCGATGTCATCTCTTATGACGGTCTCATTATAATCGTGACAATAATTTTCCCACCCCCATTTTTCCGCAAACGTAATTAGGTCCTCACTTCTTCCACAAACAATTTTTCTGATTGGTTCAGCTTTCAGGTTGAAGAATTTCCCTGCGTTAAGATAAGCGTTGGAATGAGCTTTCCCCATGAATCTGTGACCAATCATTGCGATATTTAATTTTTTCATATTGATTAATTTTTATAGATTTACTTCAATAAAATTTATAAACAGTTTTAGTCAAACATTTTTCATCCGGATTTAAAACAGTTGACGGAAAATTGGAATGATTCGGTGAATCGGGATAATGCTGAGTCTCCAAACAAAAACCATTCCTCTGGTTATAAATTGCATCATCTTTTCCGATAATTTTACCATCAAGGTAATTTCCGGTGTAAAACTGCACCCCGGGCTCGGTTGTCAACGTGTCCATCACAATTCCCGATTCAGAAGCGAAAGTTGTTGCCGCAAGAGACAGCTCCTTTCCTTCGTTTTTATTCAGACACCAGTTATGGTCGTAGCCGCCCGCGAAGATAAGTTGTTCATTTTCATTATTAATTCTCGCGCCGATTTCTGTTGGGATTTTAAAATCAAAATCCGTCCCGGCAACTTCTTTTATTTCGCCTGTTGGGATTGAATCTACATCAGTTGGAGTAAAATGATCAGCATTAATCATCATTTTGTGATTTAAAGCATCACCGGAATTATGACCATCAAGATTAAAATACGTGTGTTGAGTTAAGTTACAAACTGTCGGTTTGTCCGTTTCAGCATCATACGAAATCACTAATTCATTATTGTCGTTCAACGTATATGTTACAATAATCTTCAGATTTCCGGGATAGCCTTCTTCACCGTCTTTACTCAAATAAGACAAAGTGATAGAATTCTCATCATATTTTTCTACATTCCAAATTACCTTGTTATAACCAACTATTCCTCCATGAAGATGATTTTTACCGTTATCATTTTTAGCGAGCTGATACTCTTTACCGTCAAGGGTAAATTTCGCGCCACCGATTCTGTTTCCGTATCTTCCGATTAAAGCGCCGAAATAGCATGTATTTCCTACATAACCTTCCAAGTTATCATATCCGAGAACTACATCAACCTGATTCCCGTTTTTATCCGGTACGCAAAGTGATGTAATAATTCCGCCATAGGTAATGACCTTCATTTTCATGCCGCGATTATTTTTCAGGGAATAAATATCGACATTCTCTCCATTTTCCAGTTGTCCGAAAGTTTTTTTCATATTTTTATTGTATATATGTTAAATATTATATTCAGTCATTCTGTCACCAATTATTCTGTCAAATGTATTTATATTTACCCAAAAAATACACTTCCAAACCACTAATGAACACCATAAACACTAATTTTTACTATTTACCAAATATTAATTTCATTCATCAAACTTTCTTAAATATGCAAAAAATAAATCTTTGGCTATCTCTTGTACGCTTGGTTTATACTCACTTTTTGTTTACTAATAACAAATGTTTTTATATTTTAAAATCTTTAACAGTTTTTATACAAATTTTTTCTTTTTCGTCTGTCTCAAAAAATATTTTCAATTCCTGGTTTTTAAGATTTATTTTGCTTAAGGTAAAAAGATTAATATATTTAATTGGTAATTTTATTTCTTTAGAATAAATTTTTATTACACCATTTTTTACTATAATTTAACAAATATCAGCAACCCTCTTGACTTCCATTGTGGAATCTTGAAAGGGGGAAGCGTCTAACTTCATTCAAGGATTTGAATTATATTTGTTGGATTTATCACGCAATAACATTTGTTTTTGATTAATTTCATCATATCGTTTTTTCCAATAAATTAACTTTTCGTCATTAGTTAATTTAGACATTTGTTTTTGCAGCTCTTTAGCACCATTGTGCATCATTTCCACACAATCGAATTTTTTATTTTTAGTCTTCATCATTTACTATTTCCAAAGGTGAATAAATATCTAATTTTTCGTAACCATTAAGTATATTAACAGCATTAAACAAAGGTATCTTTTTATAATTTACAATATTGCTGCAAATCTATAACTTCTTGTGTAACCGGAATTTGTTTTGCGAAAATTAA
>JAOZSF010000032.1 GCA_029939815.1 bacterium | reverse complement strand
GAAGCGGCGGGAAACCCGTAACCCGTGGTCCGTAGTCCGTGGCCCGTCTGTTTAGTCTGTAACAAAAAAACAAATGAATAATAAAACTTTTCCGGAAAATTTCGTGTGGGGAGCAGCAACTGCGGCTTATCAAATCGAAGGCGCTGCTTTTGAAGACGGCAAAGGATTATCTGTTTGGGATATGATGTGCCGTCGGGAAGGAAAAATCAAAAATAATCAAAATGGAAATGTCGCTTGCGATTTTTATCACAAATATAAAGATGATGTCGCTTTAATGAATAAACTCGGCTTGCACGCATCGCGTATGTCTATTTCATGGCCGCGGGTTTTGCCAAACGGTATCGGTAAAATCAACGAAAAAGGTTTGGATTTTTATGATAAATTAATTGATGAATTGCTGGACAAAGACGTTGAACCGTATGTAACGCTTTTTCATTGGGATTATCCTTATGAACTTTTCTGTAAAGGCGGACTGCTTAACAATGACAGTCCGGAGTGGTTCGCTGAATATACAAAAATAATTGTTGATAAATTGTCGGATAGAGTTAAAAACTGGATGACGGTTAATGAACCTGAATGTTATGTAGGACTTGGACACAAAACAGGGAATCATGCGCCGGGATTGAAATTAAATGATTTAGAAGTTATGCGTGCGTGGCATAATATGCTTCTTTCACACGGTCGATCGGTAAAAACTATTAAAGAAAACACAAAGCAGCCGTGCAATATTGGAATGGCGCCTTGCGCGAGATATTTTTATCCGGCAAATGAAAATGAAAAAGACATAAGTGCCGCAAAAGAAAAGTTTTTCGAAAATGAAGATATTTTTGGAATTGCTATGTGGCTCGATCCAATTATTTTCGGCAAATATCCTGATAATATTTCAGAAAAAATGAAAAAAGCAATGCCGGAAATAAATCCTGACGATATGAAAATCATCAGTGAACCGGTAGATTTTATCGGATATAACCTTTATCAGGGAAGCCCGATAAGAAATGATGGAAATGGCAATCCGGCAGATGTTCCTTTTACAGCAGATCATCCGATTACTCCTTATGACTGGTATGTCACACCGGAATCAATTCGTTGGACATCTAACTTTTTGTATGAGCGGTATAAAAAACCGATTTATATTACCGAAAACGGGACGTCAAATATCGATTGGGTAAGTCTTGACGGCAAAGTACACGACCCGCAAAGAATTGATTACCTCAACCGTTACCTTCTCGAAGTGAAAAAGTCTATTGCTGACGGAACGGATGTCCGCGGATATTTTGTCTGGTCTTTTATGGATAATTTTGAGTGGGCAGAAGGATATAAACACAGATTCGGACTTGTACATGTTAATTATGACACGTTAGAAAGAACGGTAAAAGATTCAGGGTACTGGTACAAAAAAGTGATAGAAACAAATGGCGCCGGATTAATAAATTAAAAGTACAATATAATCAAAACTAATAAACATTGTTTGAAAATTGGCTGACTGTAATCCCTACATTCTTTATTGTATCGGCACTAAGAAATAAAACAACAACACCGCAATTTGTTCCCCCTGCCTCAACAACTCTGCAAACCACGCCGTATGGAACGCCTTCCCAGTAAACGGTTCCTGTTGAAATTTTCTTTCCTTTAATCAATGGCTGCATGGCTTTATAATTTGAATAATCACCTTCTTCATCTTCAGAAATCAACCCTTTGCCTGTAGTGAAATCGTAACTAAAAAAATCAGTTCCGGAACTGTTTAATAAACCTACGGCAAGATATTGATTTGTGGGAATAGAAGTGTGCTTTGCCCATTCATAAATAATTTCAACAGCATTACTTGTGTTTTTTGTATGCATTGTATGTTCAATATTTGTTGCGAGAGCGGAGATGTCGCCGCTGATTTTTTTCAGGAACGTGCGCCCTTTATGACTTATTCGTGGTTTACAGCCTGTAATACCGGCAATGAGAAAAGATATAAATAAACAGAGTAAAATATTTTTTTGAAGAAAAGAAGCCATCTGAATCTCCTATTTTATATTTAATAATTGTGAAAAACTGTCTAAAACATAATCCGGCTCAATTTTATCCCTAACCCCATATCCGAAAGTAAAAAAAACTGATTTTATTCCGGCATTCTTCGCTACGTGAATATCGGTATAATTGTCGCCAACCATTAATAAATTTTCTTTCGGAATATTCCATTTCTTAACTATTAAGTTTAAAGCTCCGGGGTCAGGTTTTAAAAAAGGTGTTGAATCAGCGCCGTATATCGGGTCGAAAAATCGCGCGAGATTCATCCTGTTTAAAATTTCTAAAGTCGGTTTTTCAGGTTTGTTGGTTAAAATCGCGCATTTGATACCATCGGTATTAAACTTTTTTAATGTTTCTACTGCACCATTATAACAATATGTATTATCTGTCAAGTGTTCGGAATAATGTTTGTTATATTTTTTTAATGCTTCATCAATATTTGTTCCGGTTCCGGCGAGAGAACGCTCAACAAGTTTTCGCGCACCGTTACCGACATAACCTGCAACTTTTTCCGTAGTCATAGTTGGGAGATTGTAATCCTGAAGCATTAAATTTATTGCTAGAGCAAGGTCTTCCCGCGTGTCAATTATTGTTCCATCGAGGTCGAATATAATTCCTTTGTACATAAGAATGGATTATTGGGTTAACGTTTCATATATTTTCAGTGTTTTTGCAGCCATTTGGTCGGCTGTAAATTCTTTTTTAACTCTTTCACGTGCTTGCTTACCAAGTTTTCCCCGCAAATCATCATTACTTAATAATTTGTTAATCGCTTCTGCAAGCGCTTCAGGATTATTTGGCGGAACAATCAGTCCTGTTTTTTCGTCCTGATTGACATAAGGAACTCCGCTTGGCAGATCACAGCTGATTACCGGCTTTCCTGCAGCAAATGCTTCGAGCTGAACAATTCCGAACGCTTCGCTGCGATAATTTGATGGCAGTACAAAAATATCGCAAGCGTTATAAGCCGCTTTTAATGTTTCGTTATCAGCATTACCGAAAAAGTGAACATTTTTTTCTACGCCGAGAGTTTTGGTCATGTTTTTTAGTTTATTTTCAAGTTTCCCGGTTCCAATCAACATAAAATGTGGATTACAATCGACATATTTTGTCGATTGAAGCAATATTTCCAAACCTTTATAATAAACCAGACTTCCGACGAAAAGAATCAACGGTTTGCCTGTGTTTTTGATAATTTCTTCTTTTAAATTTTCATCATAATCTTGGATTTCTTTCGGATTGATTCCGTAATGAACGACTTCAAACTTTTCTTTTGGTAACTTGGATAAAAAAGGAGAAAATTCAATATGCCGTGGAGTTGCTACAATTATTTTCGCCGCTTTCTTTAGAAATGCTTTATGCAAAGGCGAATGAAGCTTTAACAGGAATTTCTGACGGATAATGTCGCTGTGGAATGATACTACTAATTTTCCGGGGCAGCCGGCGAGAAAGTAGCACAGTTCCGCCCACGGATTTGGTAAGTGAATATGGACAATATCCGGTTTTTTCTTTCGAATAACGAACGGCAGCGCAAAACAAAAACTTGTAGCCGCAAGTTCAAATAATCTGCCAAGACGAGTAATCCGCACCCCGTTAATTTCTTCATAAACGGTTTTGGCGCAGTCGTTCGCAACGATAACTTCAAGGTCAACCGCTTCGATAAGCCGTTCGCAGAGATTTTTCAAATAAGTTTCGATACCTCTTGCGTACGGGAAATAATATTTACCGATATGTAATATTTTCATTTTATAGCAAAACGATTATTTCATTTGCAAAATTATTTTATAGCAAAACGATTATTATGTGATTAATTTTGTGTTTTAAGGCAATTTTCATAAACTTCATGAGTCATTTTCGCGCACTTTTCCCACGAAAATAGTTTTGCGCGGGATAATCCTGAATTAATAAGCCGTTCTCTCATTTCAGGAGAATTGACAATAGCGGACATCGCACTTGCCCATCCGTCAATATCATCAGGAGGGATGAGAATTGCCGCATCTCCCGCAACTTCCGGTATTGATGAAACATTAGACGTAATAACCGGCGATCCGGCAGCCATTGATTCTATTACCGGCAAGCCGAAGCCCTCGTATTTTGAAGGATAAACAAAAGCGAGGGAAGAAGCGTACCATAGCGGGAGATCATTTTCATTTACATATCCCGGTAAAAAGACAGAATTTTCCAAGTTAAGTTTTTTAATTTCCTGAATTACGGGTTCAGAGAGCCAAGTTTGGCTACCTGCGAGAATAAGTTTCACATTATGATTTGAGTTGGAAAAGTTTTTGAAAGCTTGAATCAAAGTAATTAAATTTTTTCGAGGTTCAATATTTCCAAGATAAAGGAAAAATTTATCAGGAAGCCGGTGTTCTTTTTTAAATTCTTCAATTTGAGAATTTGACGGAGCGTAAAAGTTTTCAGGTTGAGCGAGAGGAGTGACAGTAATTTTGTCCGGAGAAATGCCCATAATTTCAACAAGTTCATTTTTTGTAAATTCGCTTATTGAAAGAATTTGGTTTGCGTTAGGTATTCTTTTATCGAAATATTCGTTAAAGAATTTAACACGTCCGGCGGGATGAGTTTCAGGAAAACGTTTTATCGACATATCAAAAACAGTGACAACCTGTGGTCCCGAATAGGGTAGCAGAACGTAATTTGTATCGTGATATATATCAGGATTAATTTTCTTCGCGCCGATTTTAAAAATTAATTCTTTTATCGGTTGTGTAATTCTATACGGATCGCGAAAAAGAGCTTTTAGAGTTTTGCGTGTTGCAGCATCAACAGTTGCCGGTCGCTCGATTATTTCATTAGAGAAGCGTCTGCCGTAAAAATAGATGAATTCATCTTCGCTTTTGTAAAGATTGGATAGAGCTTTCAGCAGGTGATAAGTATAATACCCGACACCTGATTTTGGGGCATTAAGCGGAAAAGCATCAAGGAGAATTTTCACAGATTGTGGTCCTATTAGTCCTATTAGTCCAATCAGTCTGGACATGATAGGTATCGAAATTCAAAAAATCCCCCCGTGGCTGCGGGGGGATTAGATTAGTTATTTTATTTAGCCGGAACTTCAACTTTTTGCTGAGTGTTTGTTTCCACTGCCGCAGGTTGAGCTGATTTTGGTTCTGCTTTAACTTCCGGAACAGATGGAGCTTTCGGTTGTTCCTTCTTGACTTCCGGAACAGGTGGCACTTTCGGCAGTTCCTGTTTCGGCAGTTTTTTTGGTTTAGCAGCTGCTTTTGGAGTTATATTCTTTTTCCAGGTTATCGGGAAGACAGCAACGCCGACATCGAAATTATCGTTTTTAAAACGTTGCGGATAAACTTCTGACGGGTTCCATGTTCTATCAACGTCGAAACGAACAAGAACATTTTTCTTTTTGCTAAGATAAGGAGCCAGCTGAGCGTTTTTACTAATATCTATTTCAATAAGTTTTTTGTTCTTTCCATAAAAAATAACATTAGTTAAACTTTCGCCGTCAATTGAAACACTTGCGTTAACGGGCTTGTTGCTAGATATGTCAGGATGAACGCACAGCAGACCAATTGACATAATCGGCTGTTCAACTTTGGTCATAACAAAAGCGCTTTTATCGGTCCACCTGTTTCCTTTTATATGGAAGTTATAATCTTTAGTTTTTCTAAGAGCTTTTTCAAGTTTGGAGGTTTTAATATTATATCTTTTAGCGTACTTAGCAGCTAAATCTGAAATTATTTGCGATTGCTCTTTCTGCTCTTTAAGTTGCGGATAAACAATATATGCCCAGGAAGCAATAACGAGTATAAAAATGATGAATTTGAAAAAGGCGTTTTCTTTTGAAATGCTGTCTTTTGCCGCAAGTGAGGCAAAAACCATGCATAAACCGATGAGCATCCAGAAAAGAACCTGTATCTGATATGTAAGGAATGCATTTTCTGTCATACAACCGACAACGAGGAGCAGAACCGACCAGGCAGCGGCTTTAACGTAAACAGGATATTCGAGTTGCTTAGAAGCTCTGAATCCATATAGGACAGCAAAAACAGTAATAAGGACCAGAGCAAGAGCGCCAAATAATCCTGTTTCAGCAAATACTTGAAGAAACATGTTACTGGCACTTGACCGTCTGCTTGAAGCGACCGGAGAGCGGAATTTTTTATAATTATTTCCGAATTGTCCATAGCCCACGCCAACGATTAAATTATCAATATCACCTTGTGCAGTGGGGGTAATCATATTAACTGCAGTTAACCAGTCACCTGATTTAAAGTTAGTGCGTTTATTAATACTTTTTAAGTCCCAGTCACCTTTGATAAATGCAGTAGCTGTGCCGTCAACTTTTTTAATAATACTGCTTGCCCATTTCGCGTTTTTATTTTTTCCTGCTGTAACTTTGGCGGTAAGATAAACGCCGAGAACAGCAACAACAAGAACAGCAGTAAGGACAAGAGGCCAAATTGAGCCGCGTTTAACCGCTCTGGCAATTACAATTATAAGAACAGCAATTAGGAAAGCGACAGATAAAAGTATTGCAAGTTTTGTTGCGGAAAGAATAATTGCAACAATAAGAAGAGCGCCTGTAATCAGTCCGATTATGCCAGCAATCTTACCACGGATAATCATTGCCGCGCTAATGGGCAGCATAGCAACGAGGAAGACGGCGAGGTTATTCGGAGTTGAGAAAGTGGAATTAACTTCTTTATTGTAAAAAGATATTCCGTCCGAAAAAGTGCTTTTTGACAAACAGGAAAGCCCGGGGCCGCCAATTAATTGGATAACAGCAAGAAGGGATACAATTACCGCGCCGGTAAGAAGGATCCACATAAAAGCCCGAACCTGTTTAGCTGTTCTTATTTCGTTTGTAACGATAGTATAAATAGCGATACCTTCAAGCAGCAAAATCACAGTACGTAACGGTTGAAGCATAGTACTGCTGCTTAGAAAAGCGAAAGGATATTTTATAAGAATATTTTGAGCGTTTGTAAAAAAATCAGGGTAAAAAACATTATTTGACTGAATAATTGAATAAACAGCAGCAAGAACAGCAGTTAAGCCGAAAATGAATACCGGGAAATGTAATGAACGAACTGCGTTAGCGCGATTATATTCATAATCGAGTTCCGGATTTCCGAAGAAACGAATAATAATCCATGCAGAAAACAGACCGAGAGTAATGCTTTCCATTGGATTATGTAAAGTATTGAAAATTGCCCAGCTTTCAGGCAGATGACAGAATTTAACAAGGAATTCATTAAGTAGATTTGGATTGCCCAACAGAAGAAAAAGCAATGTGGCAAGGCCAAGAGCAAATCTAATATGAATTAATCCGATAATAAACATGCCGACCAAAAGAGCGACAGGCAAATAATTATTTACAACTTTCCATGAATCAGCATCTGTGAACATCCAGAGAGAAGAACCATAGTAAGCTGTAAAAGCCAGAGCAATTAGTAGAAACAATTTTCGCATTTTGAGTCTCTTAATTAGTGGTTAAATTTTTATAAATTGTTAATTTTAACATTACCTCGTTATAATATCAAAATACATTCCGGAAAATGTAGTTGTTCTTAAACTCTTTAGATTATATATCAAAAAGCTTTTTTTTGCAAGTATATTTTCATTAGTCCCACTCATCAAAATTGTCTTTTGGTAATTTCCGGGTTTCCCGATGGCGATTTCTTTCAATATTCTGAGGCTTGGCGTTGATTACATTTAAACAATTTTTTGTAAGCGGAAAATATGTCTCCGGTGTGATACTGTCAACAGGATATAAAAGATATCCCGGAATATAGAAGATTAATGTTGTTAATTCAGAAAGAGGTAATGTTGTGGAATCTTTATTTGCTTCATAAACCTGCAACTGATGCCGGTCGCCGATTTCAATTAATATAACTCCGGCGTCTCCGATGAGTTGAAACGGAGCAACAACTGTATCTGCAATTGCGGCAAATGGAATTGAGACACTCGCGACCGGCTTATTCATTGTTGAGCAACCGGTTAAACCGAGAGTGACAATTAGTAATAATGCTATAAGATAATTCATTTTAGATTTAAGATTTAAGATTTTAGATTTCGGTAATTCATAATGCCCATGTAATAAGTACACGGCACTTCGTTGTGTGATTCTAACTTACTTTACTTCCCGTAGGGACATCTTTTTCTACGGTTACAAGAACAAGTCCGGTTGGTGAATTTGCGGCGAGAATCATTCCTTGTGATTCAATTCCGCGAAGTTTTGCCGGAGCAAGATTTGCAACAAGAATAACTTTTTTTCCCGGCAGTTCTTCCGGTTTATAAAATTCAGCGATTCCCGCGACAACCTGTTTTTTTTCGGTTCCAAGTTTAAGAGAAAGTTTTAATAATTTTTTAGTTTTAGGGACAGCTTCCGCAGTTAAGATTTCCGCGACTCGTAAATCTGTTTTTCCAAACTCATCAAAAGTTATCTGCGGAAGTAGAGCTATTCCTTCGGGAACAGCATTTTCTTGTTCCATGTCAGCGACAATTTTTTCCAATCTGTCAATCTCCGGTTGTAACTCTTCGTCATCGATTTTTTTGAAAATAATTTCTGTTTTTCCGAGTTTTGTTCCGGCAGGGTCAATTTCTTTTGCCGCATCATCCCAATGTCCATCAGTTGAATTTCCTTCAAATCCCATCATTGTCCATATTTTATCTGAAGAAAACGGAATAAACGGATTAAAACAAATAGCAAGAGTTCTGATTATTCGGCAGCAAACATTTAATGTTGTCTGACATGTTTCAAAATCATTTTTTCTTGTTTTCCACGGCTGTGCCGCGTCAAAATAACGATTTGCCGCGCGGGCTATATCCATAACTTTTGCCGTTGCCGCGCGAATCTTAAATGAATTGATTAATTCGCCTGCTTCCGCCGCGAGTTTAGCGATTTCATTGAGAACATTTTTATCAAGTTCTGAAAGACTTTCTGCCGGCGGGATAGTTCCGTCACAATATTTATTTACAAAAGTAAGTGTTCTGTTAATAAAATTGCCCAAAATATCCGCCAGTTCATTATTATTGCATTTTTGAAATTGTTTCCAGGAAAAATCCGTGTCTTTATTTTCAGGCAGATTCGCCGCAAGAGCATAACGCAATATATCAGGGCTGAATTTTTCAAGATAATCCGGCAGCCAAACAGCATAATTCTTGCTTGTTGACAGTTTGTTGCCTTCAAGATTTAAGAATTCATTTGCCGGAATTTGTGTTGGAAGATTATAACCGCCAACTTCCATTAAAGTTGCGGGCCAGAAGATTGCATGAAAAACTATATTATCTTTTCCGATAAAATGAATAAGTTCGCAATCAGGATTTTGCCAGTAATCTTTCCACAAATCCGGCTGCCCGATTTTTTCGGCCCATTCTTTTGTGGCGGAAATATAGCCTATTGGAGCGTCAAACCAAACATACATAACTTTGCCTTCCGCGTCCGGCAGGGGAACCGGAACGCCCCAGTCGAGGTCGCGTGTGATTGCTCTGTCGCGCAGTCCCTCCTTAAACCAGCCGTTACAGTAATTCATCACATTATCTTTCCAGTTTTTTTGTTTCAGCCATTTTTCAAGATCCGGCTGGAAATCAGCCATTGGAAGGTACCAGTGCTTTGTGGTTTTAACGATTGGTTCCGCGCCGCATATAGCGCATTTTGGTTTTTTTAACGAGAGAGGATCAAGCCAGGAACCGCATTTCTCACATTGATCGCCGCGAGCGTCTTCCGCGCCGCATTTTGGACAGATGCCGTTAACATATCTGTCAGCGAGATACATTTTATCTTCCGGGCAGTAAAGTTGTTTTATTTCTTTAACTTTGAGTTTCCCTTTTTCGTGCAGTGCGAGAAAAAATTCCTGAGAAGTTTTATGGTGAAGCGGAAGAGAAGTCCGCGAAAAATTATCGAATTTTATGCCGATTTTTTCAAAACTATCACGGTTTATTTTATAATAATAATCAACAAGTTCCTGCGGAGTCTTCCCTTGTTTCATGGCGGCAATAGTTATCGGAACGCCGTGTTCATCAGCACCGCAAATGAAAACAACATCATTTCCTGCCATTCTTTGGTAACGGACATAAATATCAGCCGGCAGGTAAGCACCGGCAAGATGACCTATATGGATCAGTCCGTTTGAATAAGGAAGCGCACTTGTTACGAGAATTTTTCTATTCATTATAATTTTTAAAAGTTATTTTTGTAATATTAAAGTTTGCATATTATATCATAACGTTGATTTAGTTACAAATAAAGATTGATTTTTCATAGCATAAAAAGTATAATTAGTGTTATGATAAATCAAACCAACACAACAGACAAAAAAACAAATCAAAAAATAACGAAATCTGTTCCATACCCGTTAAATCTTTTAGAACACTATTTAAAAAATTATATTCCGTCTGAAAAATCTTTTGATCCTAATGGAAAATGGGAAGCCAAATACAAAATGTTCACAATGGCAAGCGGACGGGCAGGGCATGCGGGCACACTAATTTTTAAAAGAAAATCGTTGTCGAAAAAAGAAGCATTTATTGAATTAACGATTGACAAGGCAGGAGTTGCCGGATACTGGCAGAAAATTAGAGCAAAATTAAAATTCAAAACTGATTTGTTGTCTTCGCCTGTAAAATGGCAGTACGAGGTCAAAGTTACCACTCCAAAAGGCGAAGTCTTAAAAAATACAGAAATAAAAAAGCACGCTGTTAATTATGGAAACAAAATCGATTTTGTTTGTCATGGTAAAAGAAAAGAAGTAGAAATTTCAGGTGATGTAGCAATGAACCGGCTGCTCTTTGACGCGGTTCAGCGAATGCCTGCAGTGAAGAATACTAAAGCGGAATTCACTTTAATTGATCATTTTGACCAAATCAAACCCAATAATACGATTTATTTTCATAATAATATTGAAGTAAACGTGGCAAATAATAAAAAATTAGAATTATGTGTTTATAATCAGTTGGGTGATGGAATTTTACCGATAGCTTATTATGTAAATAAATCCGGCAGATTACTTTTTGTGGTTTCCGGAGTTGAAGCGTATGCGCTTATATAAAGTAGTTTAATAAAATAATTAAGAGGATTGAAAAATGAAAAAAATGATAATTATGCTGCTGCTGCTATCTATATTTACAGCATTGGCAGCACCAAGTACCAAAAGTGAAGGTAGGCCTATAATACAATACGACAAACGCTATGCACCAATTAATCTCGGAAAAGGGATTATAGCGTTTTTTGATACAGTTGAAGGGATTCTTAACACCGCTTTGGTTTCCAAAACAGGTTTTGATACATGGAGAGTTTACGACATAAAAAAAATAGCAGAGAAAAATGGAAAAACGAAAATAGAAGTTGATAAAATATTCCAAAATAGAAATATTCACGGAAGATATAAATTGAACTTGATTGACGGAAAAGTAACTATTACAGATACTTTAACCGGAAGAATTTGGACTTGCAGACATTCAAACGGAATATGCGATATTTGGAAGGTGTATGATTTTAAAAAAGAGTGATCGGAACCAATAATCCAATAATCCA
>JAOZSF010000357.1 GCA_029939815.1 bacterium | reverse complement strand
AAATTCTGTTATGAATAATATCTTTAGTTTCATTGTTAGTATTAACATCAATCTTCTGCCACTATTTCGCGAATTAAGCTTTCAATTTTTTTATTACTAAACTGTGTTTTAAATTTAATTTTTACAGTATCGCCAAAAAACTTTTCCGCATGTTTGATTTTCTGCCTTTCTTCATCCCTTATGTTTTCTTCATCTGTATCTTTTGTTTCCACGATAAAGTATAGTTTTTTATCTCCGGTTTTATAATTCAATACATAAGCAAAATCAGGCGAATAACTTTTTCCGCCTGCAACCGGTATTTTTATTGAACTTTTGGGTATTTTTGTAAAAACAACCACTTCTTGCAAATTGGTTTTTATGTTTTTACTTTCCAATTCGGAATCATAAAACAGTTCATCAAAAAGATAATTATCAGCCACTTTTTCATCTGTGTAATTTATCCCGACATCAGAAGCAGAAATTTCATCTAAAACTTTTCCGGTATTATCTGTTAATTTTGTCGGGTGAATGCGATTACTCACTTTTTGATACTCAATACTAAATTTATCTATTGCATTTAGCATCAAGTGATTTTCAAATTTTTGCCTGATTATACGAATCGTAGAAGCATTTAAATATTGATTAATGTTAATTTTTGAATCAATAAACGCCTGATGCAGTGTTTTTATATTAATATTTAATGTTTTTGATAGTTCATTCAAAAAAGCGCTGTATTTCATTGTTGAAACAGGAATCATTTCATTATTATAAATTCTTTGCTTTTCTTTAGTTCCCGCCTTGTTCCCTTTTATTTCTATTTGTGATGTTTTTTCTATTAATCCTTCAACCGAGAAATTTCCTTTATAACTTTTCAGAAAATCTTCAAAAAATGTTTTAAATCTATCTTCTTTATCAAATTTGTATTCCAGTATTACTTTTTCATTCAATTTTTCCCATAACGCTTTCAATTCACTATATTTATCGGTTCGTATGCTGATTTTTTTCTTACTGTCTGTTGCTTTTCTCACTTTATTAGAAGCGATTCCTTCAAATATCTTTGAATAATTATGTTTAATATATACAAATCCATTTTCTTTAAATTTGTTTGTTCTTGTAATTACATTATTCTCGTCTAATCTTTCCAATAATTCACTTTCGGTTGTGTCGTATAATTCGCATATTTTCTTAACCATACCGTCAGTAAGTCTTTCGGGTACATCTTCAATTGAAATAGCACCTGATTTTTCGTTAATTTCATTAACCAATTTATCCACAAAATCATTTTCGGTGAAATCTACAAAATAGTTTAAATAAAACTGCTCATCTTTTACACGATTTCCATATTCATTAACGGGCAATCGTAAGCCGCGACCGACCTCTTGCAGTTTTGATATTTCCGACCCGCTACTTCTCAATTTGCATATTTGAAATACATTGGGATTATCCCACCCTTCTCTTAAAGTCCACTTGGAAAAGATGAAACGTCTTGG
Source organism: bacterium (assembly GCA_029939815.1). Taxonomy (GTDB): domain Bacteria; phylum Auribacterota; class UBA3054; order UBA3054; family B51-G9; genus B51-G9. The sequence continues at coordinate 1,588 of JAOZSF010000357.1, read as the reverse complement.
ATTGTCTAAGTTTAGCATAGCCTGTTTATCGTGCAGAATTTCGTTTATTTCTTTTTCTATTGCTTCGTCTTTTCCGCTGTTATCTTTTGAGAAATATCCCCCATGCGTTTTAGAAATATCCTGTAATGTTTTCTCTAAATATGCTTTATAAAAATCATCTTTTTCCGTTTTTAACAATTTTTCAATTTCTGCTTTTATTAAACTTTCAACAGTAGTCTTTATATAACCGCTTTCGCTTCTGTACTCCTCAATATTATCAATAAAAAATAATGTGAGCGGTTTTATTCTTACTTCTCTTGTAAGTAATTCCTTTTCGATTTCAAAATGATGTTTTATTGCCCTTTGAATCATTACTTCTTGCAATTTTTCGGCATAAGAATAAGGGTTTATTTTATCTCCTCTTTTCATCTCCAAACCATTGGATAAAATAACAGTAGATTTATTCAGATTTTCAATGAACAAGTCTGTCATTGCCGGATGCACCTTTTCCAAGCTTTCTTTTTTAGCTACTTTTACCGTTTTTCTCTTGTCGCTTTCTGTCAACTCAAGACTTGCTTCTTTTCCATCGGAATTAACAAACTTTACAACGGCATTTTTCTCGTTTTCAAATTCTGTAATATGACCTATTACGCCTTTAACCAGATTACGATTAAAAGAATCAACGGCAGTTAAGGTATAAATCAAATTTTCATATTCCTGAAATGTAGCTCCGTAACGCAAAATAAATTGCGGTTTCATTTTCTGGATATTTTCCCATGTTTTGTTGGCTTTTGCAAATTTGTGCGGCTCGTCAATAATCAAAAAAGGCTTGACGGCGGCAATGGCATCAAACGGAACGGTATATTTATCAAATAAGCCTTTATCAAAACTTTTTTGCATAGTATCTGAATTTATCATTCCTGCATTAATAATCATTACCTGAATACAGTTTTTCTCATAAATTCCCGAAATTACAAAACTATTTACCGCAGGAGGCATAAACGATTTTTTATTTTTACCTCCCTTTTTGCTCTCTACAATGTGAAGTTTGATTGTTTTGCCGTATTGCTCTTTAAAATGTTCTCTTGCGCTATCAGATTTTAAGAAATCTATTGTTCCGGCTTTAATGGATAAAGTAGGCACAATAACCACAAATTTAAAAATACCGTGGTTTTTATTCAGTTCAAAAATAGTTTTGGTATAAGTATAAGTTTTACCGGTTCCTGTTTCCATCATAATATCTATGATGTTACTATTGCGTTTTACCTTTTCATCAATTCCGTTTTGCTCTTTTAATTGTGCAATATTTTTTGCATACAAACGGTCTGAAAAAATATCAATTGTCGGATTGATATATTGCTTATCAATACCCTCCGCTTTTTTTATATTCAAATTTTCAAAAACGGCAATAGTACTTTCTACTGCCTGAGTTTGATGTGTTAGATTTTTTTCAAAATTAAAACCGCTCATATTTTTTTACAAATTAGTCAAAGTTATTGTTTGTTTTTTATATTTTTTAAAATTGTTTCAGCCGATATTTGCAGTTTAGAAAATGCAAACCATTTGTTGCCTACAGCTTTTAGACTTGCGCCTATCTGATAAACCGTTT
>JAOZSF010000356.1 GCA_029939815.1 bacterium | reverse complement strand
TTATATTTCCGAGCATCCTCATAAAACTATGCTAATCATAGATTAACAGTTTTTCCGGACCGGGCTCCCGCCTACACTTCCGCCAAAAACTACTCCCCTGCAAAGGGGAGATGGCCGAAAACCGGAGGGGTTATTATTTGAAATTGGACATTGGATTATTGAATATTCAATCCGGTTCATCTTCAAATCGCAGCCGCTTAAAACCTTGTAAAAGATTTTATATTTTTTCTTGGATACACTTTAAACAATACCATTTAATCCATCTTATAAAAAAACAACCACCAACCAACCAACATGAAAAAGTTTCTCCCTATCTTCATTTTTGCCATGCAAGTCATGGCTGCACAAACTGTTTTCCAGGATAATTTCACAGTTACAGGCGGCGGAGATGTTAATTTCCAATACGAAAACATCGGTAGACAGACCGGTGCAGAAGCTCCCGCAAATTACTATCATTCAAATGGTCCGTCAACAGTAACAAATGCCGGCGCCAACGCAGGGGAATGTAAAATGGACGGTATGCCCCTGGATTCCTGGCTTTCGCCCGGCGGGAATTTTAATCAGTCTTCGGATTATTCTATTAAATTTGAATTAACACGACTTTTCGATTCAAACAAAACTTTTTATTTTTCTTTTGGGAAAAATGCTATTTATCAACCGGCAAACAGTGCCGACCCGGGGATGGGGATTATTTTTTTCGAGAACGGTTTTTATCAGGTTTTTGATTCTAACACTTTAGTTTTCAGCCAGCATTTCTCTGCACTTGAAGCGGGGTCGAATCCTTCCCTTTTGATAGAAGTTTCAATTTCAAATTCCACTTTTGTAACTTTAACAATCGATGGCACTAAATATCCTCTTAAAAATTCAGGAGATGTTTACACTTATGAATATACAGCTAAATTCATAAACAACTTTATTACATTCATTGCTATTCAGACTGAAATCACACTTGACAATTTTACAATTACCGACAACAAAAATTATTCTTTTAATAACGATAGATTTCAATTCATAAAAACCGGCGGGGAAATAAGCGGCGTTCTCTCTTTCACAAATATTAATTTTCCCAATGGGGGAAATATCATGTGTTACAACAATAATCCCGTAATGCCCGGGCACAATATGTACGCGCCGGATTTTATCCGTATGTCTAATTTCTGGAGATGCTACTGCGGTGGCTGGCTGACTAACGGGCAGGTTAACGATAATATCTATATTTGCGACAGCACCTCCTTAAATCTTGAAGGTCCGTGGTCAACACCTCAATATCTTATTACGCAAGGTTCTTACAATCATGCTAACGACCCGTCTGTCGCAATTTACAACGGAACTTGGTATATGTTTTATTCCGCAGCGCCATATCCGGGCTTGGGCGATGAAACAATTAATTATTCAACTTCCCCTGATGGTATTAATTGGACTCCAAATGTTGCAACTCCGACTACCGCACTGACCATCACCGATATTTACAATATCGCTGACGCGGAAATAACAGATGTTGCACGACCGTCAATTGTTTTTGCTCCCGATTGCGCAAAACTCTGGTTTGACGGTTTCCTTACCAACGATGGCGGTAAAAGTGCTGAAGTTTATCTTGCGGAAGCTGACTATTCAGACTTGACATATTTTGTTGTTAAAAAAAGATATGGTCATTCCGGCGGCGCTATTAATTTTATTGAGCCTGATGTTGTATTACGTGCTGACGGGACTTATTTTGCTGCTTACAATCATCTGTTCAGAGAAATACGTTATGCGACAAGTACAGACGGTTATAACTTCACCGAAATCAATGCAAATCCGGTTGTAAGAGTATCAAATCCTGACTGCAATTTTCCGGGTGTAAATAATCCGGGTATTTTTTATGATGATATTAATGATGAAATTGATGGAATGGCTTTTGGTATGACCTCAAATACACTTGTCCCAATGGATAATAAAATCGGTGTCGGGTATATGCAATATATCGTTCGCGCGTTTGATACTAATAATATGATTTGGCGGATAATTAATTCCGGTTCTCCTTACGAAACTTTACAATCTTTTAATTCCGTTGCAGGTAATTTTTCAAAATTTCAACTTGTTCACCCTATCACGCAGCAAGTCCTTTACGAACAAAATGTTACTGCTGCCAAAAATGAAATCTGGCAGCTCCGGCTCACTCCTTTTTCTTCTCAATCCTGGAACAATAATTCTGATTCTTTAATCAGTGACGCTAAAATTTACACACATAAAATTAATCTTAACAGCAGCTTCAATGTTACCATTAATAATGTTGTTTTTCCAGCGACCGCTTCAGGCACTCTTTCGGGAAGCAACTGGTCTCTTAATTCTGATAATACTAACGGCTGTTTCGGTTGGATTGAAGGTATGAAAGGAAATAATTTATCCGGTTCATGCAGCAATCTTGTGGAAAATTTCTGCTTCGAAAACAGCGCCGGGAATCCTAACCCGACTTCTGTTGATTTAGCAGGATTAACTCCAAATAAAGAATACATCTTCTCTATTTATAGCCGCGGATTTGAAGCCGTTGGACGCGCGTCACTTTTTACGGCAGCGGATGGCGGAGGAAGGAACATCATAGCGCAAAATGAATTCGGAGAAGATAACGGACAAATTGTTCGTTACAAATATATTGCCGACCCGAGCGGAACTTTTTCCATAAATCTCAAACCACAGGATGCCGGTTGGCACTGGTACGCGTTTTGCAATGAAGAAAGGAATTTTCTTTCACCAACAAATCTTCACGCATCACAGGGAGGGTTTATTGACAAAGTAGAAATTTCCTGGGACGGTTATTCAGGAGCTGATTTTTATGTTTACCGTTCAACAAATAACGCCGCTGAAAGTTCAATCGACATTTCAGGTCGATTGCAATCAACAAATTTTGTCGATACAACCGCCGGACCTGATATAATTTATTATTACCGGATAAAAACCGCCATCGGGGAAGACAAAAGTGATTTCAGTGATTCCGCTGCCGGATGGCTGCAAATACCGGAACCGGGTATGTTTTTGATTGTATATTTTGGATTGTTGATTTGCACACGCCGGAAAAATTG
>JAOZSF010000355.1 GCA_029939815.1 bacterium | reverse complement strand
CGGATCGTCCTGAAGGAGTAATTCCTCATCCGGATTATCGGGAACACCGTGATAATAGGGATATTTTTTCCAGGTTAAAGTATTATTTTTTTCTTCAAACGCATCGGTAATATTTGTGGATTTCAAATATTCAAGCAAAATATTTTTTAATTTTTCCTGTTTATCTTTACAAAAAGGATTTCCGGCACAGTTGTGGGTTTCTTTCGGATCAGCATTTTTATTAAATAAAAACTCCTTATTATCCGCGGCAGAATAAAAATATTTGTAATTTTTAGAAACAACCATATAAATTCCTTTTTGTCCGGAACCGTGTTGTGAAAAAACAAATTCACGGTTGGTTTTTCCGGCAGCTATTTTTGATAAATCTTTGCCGTCAAGTTCAATTTTTTTTGTGCTGATATCCGCCGCGGCAAGAATTGTGGGCATAATATCTATTAAACTCACCGGAGTTTCACAAATACTGTCTTTTTTAAAACGTTTCGGGTATCTGATAATTAGAGGTACTTTTGATGATGCATCGTGCATACTCCTTTTCCCGAAACAGTTGTAATCGCCGAGATATTCCCCGTGATCGGATGAAAAAATGATAATCGTATTTTCAAGCTGACCTGTTTTTTCAAGCGTTTCAACCACTCGGCCGATTTGATAATCCACGAAAGAGATTGTGGCATAATAAAAAGCTTTTATTGTTCTCACAAGATTTTTATCAATGCCCTGATCGCGGTATTTATATCTGTTTTGGAAACGATTAATGTATGTTTGCAAAGTTTCCGATTCATCAGGCACATTCGGATACGGCATTTCCGGTGTTCGATAAAGTTTGTGCCACGGCTTGGGCGGTGCAAGCGGCGGATGCGGGTGTATAAAACTTGAAAACATCATCCATGGCTTTTTATCTGAAGAATTTTCTTCGATAAAATCGATGCTCCGGTCGCCAATCCATTGAGTAGGATGAACTTCAGCCGGTAAAGTTGAAACTTGCGGAATGTAATACATTTCGCTGCGTGAGCCATGCGGTTCTATGTCACTAAAGCCGTTTTTTGTCAGGAATTTTTTATAATCATCTTTTTCAGGTTCAATTATTTCTTCCTGAACAAGACGAGATTGAAATCCCCGCATTTCAAGCGGGTCAGGAGTAAAATGACATTTCCCGATTGCCTGTGTTTTATAACCGTTTTCGCCGAGAATTGCCGGATAAGAAACCCCGCTGTCTTCCGGCATAACTCCGTTAACAAAAAGTCCGGTTTTTTGCGGATAAAGACCGTACTGCATACAGCATCGCGCGGGAATACACACCGGCGATGGAGAGTAGCAGTTTGTAAACGCGGTGCCTTCTTTTACCAAACGGTCAAGATTAGGGGTTTTGATAACAGGATTACCGAGAGCGTGGATTGTGTCCGCGCGCTGCATATCGGTAAAGAAGAAAAGAATGTTTGGTTTTTCATTCATTTTAGAAATTAAGATTGAGCTGAGCGGAGGTCATCAACAATTTTAATAATTTCATTTTTATATTTTTCGGGAGAATAAATTACTCCCCAGCCTTTCACCGATTCGAATATTCCGTCATACGCGGAATCATGATTTTCTTTAATTATGAAAGGAATATCATAATCTTCAAGAATGGATTTAAATAATCCCGCTTCAACCGGATTATCAATAACGATAATTTTAACAAATCTTTCATTTAAATTATTAGTTTTCATAATTATAAATTTTAGTCATAAAAGCGAAGAAAGTCAATACTTGACTTCATAAGGGTTCGTTGCTATAATTTCCTTAAGATATTAATAACTCTAATAACTAATTTAATTACAACTTTTATAAAAAATTATGGGAATGTTCGATTTTATAGGCAATTTGAAAAATAAAGCTAAAGACGCAACAATGGACAAAGTGCTTGAGAAGATGCGGGATTTGAAAATGCCGATTTCTCAGAAGAAAGTTAATAAAATGATCGCCACGCACGTGGAAACACTTGAAGGCGTTAAATCGGCAAAAGTCGATATTAACAGCGAAGGCATGACAATTAAAGCATCTTTTAGAGATGACCGCCCTTCGATTAAACATAAATTGAAATTTGTAGAATTAATTTGGACATCTCATAAAAAAGCTTTCGTTTTCGAGTTCGTAGAAAAATTCGACGTGATGAAAGACCATACCGCTTATGCATGCGTTGCGACAACGATCGCGACCGTGTTACAGCAGATGCTTGGTTTTGACAAAAAGAAACTTGAGGAAGAAAATTTTTCTACAGATATTGGTAGTGTTGTTTCCGGTGTTTTAGAAAAAGACGGGAAATTATACTATGATTTAAAACGAATCCCTCTTCTAAGACAGTATGTTCATTATCGTGTGATGGGGCAGGCGCCTATGGATCATTTGAATGTTCAGGACTGCTGGTTTGAAAACAGCAAAATCATTATCCGAATTGATAATAATAGACTGGTTGACCAAATCAGAGGAATGAATATGAGCATGTCAGATCTTCAGAAAATGATGAAAGGAGACCCAAGTGCTGCAACCGGAGAAGAAGGATAATCCAAAACTCTTGCAATTATGAACTCTAATTTTGTAAATACAGAAGAAGCACTGGAAATTATTCGTGAAGGCGGGATTTTAATCCTTACCGATGATGAAAAACGCGAAAATGAAGGCGATTTCGTTATGGCGGCTGAGCACGCTACACCGGAAACCGTTAATTTTATGATTACTAACGGACGCGGGTTGCTCTGTATTTCAGGTTCGGAAGAAAAAATAAAAAAAGTCGGTTTGCCGATGATGGTGGAGAAAAATACTTCTAAACTCGGCACTCCGTTCACTGTTCCTATTGACGCGAAGAACGGCACAACAACCGGTATTTCAGCTCATGAACGTTGTGAAACAATTAAACAATTCGTTAAAGATGACGCAACACTTGACGATTTTAACGTTCCGGGACATCTCTTTCCGCTAAGAGCCGCGAAAGGCGGCGTGCTGAAAAGGGCAGGCCATACCGAAGGGACAACCGATCTTGCCCGCCTTGCCGGATGTAAATCCATAGGACTTTTGTGTGAAATTCT
>JAOZSF010000354.1:1756-3071 GCA_029939815.1 bacterium | reverse complement strand
GCTCAAAGCAATCCTAAAGAAAAAGAAATTATTTGTAATGTTGTTGTCAACTTAATTAACAAATTAAATTAAAATTAACCGGTTTTTATTATGAATATTGAAAAATTTATCGAATATCTATCAAAAGTTAAAAACGACCGTGGTATTATGGCGGATTTAAGACGCGGATTTAGTAAAACAACCGAGCAGCGGGCTTACCCTCATATTGCAAACTGGTGCGATGATTTTACTAACAATCGTGAAAGAAAAATTGTCTTGTTTATTGCTGCCGGTTTTGCCTGCCATAAAAAAGTAACAAGTTCCGGCAACTTCGGATTGGTTATAAAAAAAATTGCTACCGCAGATGAGAAAGGGACGGACGGATTAAAAACCTTTGAAGCGCGGTTTAGACGACTGATTTCCTGCGATAAAGCGGAAGAACTTTGCGAAAGATTACCGCCAATAATCAAACTTGCGGAGAAAAAAGGAATTCCTGTAAATTTTGTAGCTCTTTATAATGATCTTAAATATTGGAATAATGATAAAAAAATAAAATGGGCGGCTGATTTTTGGGGCTTTCAAAAAAAGGAGGAAGAATGAAATATCTTTCAAAAGCGATTGTTAAAAAGTCTGAAATAAAAATTAAAGACAGTTACGATTGGCACAAAAAACTCTGGGAATGTTTCCCCGATTGTAAAGATGATGACAGATTTTTTCTTTTTAGAATAGATGACAAAGAAACCGCTTTTCAGATTCTTTTGCTGTCGGAAAAAGAAGTTGTTATACCAAGTTGGGGCAACTGGCAATCAAAATTGATTTCAGAAAACTTTTTGAATTACAATTTTTATAAGTTTGAAATTAAAGTTAATCCCACTATGCGACAAAACAAGAGTCGGCGAAGAATCGGAATTTATAAAGAATCAGATTTGAAAAATTATATAGAAAGAAAAGCAAACAGTTCCGGTTTTGTTATAGAAGAGAAATCGCTTTCTTTTTTGCCGCCGATTTCAGAGTTTTTTTATAAAAATAAAAAAAGAGGAAAACATATTTCGGTAGTTTTTAAAGGTATATTAAAAGTTACCGACAGAAATTTATTTGTGAATAGTTTTAATAAAGGCATCGGTTCCGCCAAATCTTTTGGTTATGGAATGATTATATTGCAACCAATTAAATAAAAATAAAAAAGGAGTTAAAAAATGAATCTTATCGAATTACACATTATTCAGTCGTTTCCCGTTACTTGTCTTAACCGCGATGATGTTGGCGCACCAAAATCCGCTTTGTTTGGAGGGGTTCAACGTGCAAGAGTTTCAAGTCAATGTTGGAAAAGAGCTAT
>JAOZSF010000354.1:0-1656 GCA_029939815.1 bacterium | reverse complement strand
CTTTTATTAAGGCGGCTATTCTTGCCGTGCCAACTGCGCGAAAAAATTCCATGTTTGGATTCAATCCTCCGGAATTTGTTCTTGGGTTAAAGAGAGCCGGGCAGCCGCTATCTCTCGCAAACGCTTTTGAAAAACCAATACGCCCCAAAAACGGTTATGTTGTTCCTTCAATTGAAGAAATGAAAAAGAAATTTGGAGATTTGAAAAATACTTTTGGAATAGAGCCGGAAGTGGAAGTAAATATTCCGGAATCAAATATCAATATTTTTATTGACCGTTTATTACAAAATAACTCTTAAAATTATGAAAAAATATCTTGTTATGTATTTTGATGCCCCAATGCAATCTTGGGGCTATCAAAGCAAGTTTGACCAAAGAACTTCGCTTTCGCATCCTACAAAAAGTGGAGTTACCGGCTTAATTTGTGCCGCTATTGGAATTCCTAAAAATGATGATGATGCTTTAGTGGAAATTGCTTCTTTGGATATGATTGTTTACGTTCTAAAATATCCAAATCGAATTTCTGATTTTCATACTGTCGGCGGTGGATTTGATAAAAACAAAAATCCTCAGAATATTGCTAAAACAGCAAATGGAAAGCCGGGGAACACAGTTGTTTCCAGACGTGAATATCTACTTGATGCTAAATTTGCAATTGTTATTTCGGGAAATGAACTTTTAATTAATAAAATCAAATCCGCTTTACAAAATCCTGTTTGGGGTGTTTGGTTTGGCAGAAAAAGTTGCGTTCCGGCGGAACCTATTTTTCGCAACATTTTTGATTCTCTTAATGATGCGGAAACTTTTATCAAAACTCTTTCTGAAAATAAAAATGAAGTTTCAAAAATCAGGAAAATTGAAACAGCGAAGAGTTTTGATGACGCAACCGGCAAAATTATGGATATTCCTAAAAGTTTTGCTAATGATAAACGTGAATATTCTGTAAGACATACTGTAGATTCTAATTTATAATTTAAAATCATGCCTATTTTTGAAAAACCGCCTTTAGAAACTTTGACTATCGCAAGAGAAAGATGGACTCCTATTTATCTTGAACACGGCAGACTCGAAGTTGACGACTCAAGCGTTAAATGGATTGGAGCTGATAGAACTATTATCAGAATTCCGGTTGCTACCGTTAGTTCTATTATGCTTGGACCGGGAACAACGATTACCCACGCTGCAATAAAAACTTGTAGTGATTGCAATACTCCTATTTGTTGGATTGGAGAACAAGGTATGAGATTTTATTCTTTTGGAGTTGCCCCAAATCATGCAAATGATAACGTAAGAAAACAAGTTAAATTATACAGTTCTCAAAAAGCTCGTGCTGCCGTTGCAAGAAAAATGTTTTTGTTGCGTTTTCCGGAATCTGATGTCGATGGTAAAACAATTAAAGAACTTCGCGGAATGGAAGGTAGAAGAATTAAAAATTTGTACGCTCAAATGGGTTATAAATACGGTGTTACATGGAAAGGCAGAAATTATGATGCTAATAATTGGAACTTATCGGATAATATTAATAAAGCTGTTTCTGCTGCCAACGCTTGTTTCTATGCTCTCTGTACTTCAATAATTTGCTCAATGGGTTTTTTGCCCCAACTTGGTTTTATTCATGTTGCAGGCACTTTGCCTTTTGTTTATGATATTGCTGAT
>JAOZSF010000353.1 GCA_029939815.1 bacterium | reverse complement strand
CGGCTCCGGCAATGGCACCACCCAAGCCACCGGATACACCACCGGCAATGGCACCACCCAAGCCACCGGATACACCACCGGCAATGGCACCTTTTAAAGAAAGAGTTTTCCCTTCTGGAGCATCAAAAGCCCCAGCGATGGCACCTGAAACTCCGCCCAAAGCACTTCCTATTAAAATATTTACTCCCAAGCGCAATGCTAATGCTGCAGCAACCATTTGTGCTAATTGTCCATCAACATCTGTTTTATTCACCGGATTATTCCCGCAGAATATGTTATAGTGTTCCCCACACTATAACCCTTCGGGGACATCCTTTGGACTGTCCTATCCTCGTAATAATCCCACGATACTCGGAGCGATATAAATTTATCGAATCCTGATAGTCGATTGGGTCTCTTTGTGTCCACCGCCCTGCAATAGGGTCGTAAACTCGATAAGCGTAAAGGTAAAGTTCCGCGTCAGAGAGATATTCTTTTGTGCTGAATGTGTAGCGTGGTAAATTATCGGTTTCATTCTGATTTTCGTAGCAGTAATTTGAATCAGTCCGCCGATTACCAAATGCGTCATATAAATATCTTGCTACAAGTGTTTCTGTCCCATTGTCATCCCGATAAGCAAGCATTGTGTCACCGCGATGATTGCTTAAATAATAAACAATCTTCACGCTATAAGGGTCGTAACCGGTTATTTCGGCAATCATGTCGCCGGTGCCCTCTGCTATGCCTACACCCCTTACAAACCATCTTGATACATTGCCGGAATTATCAGTTTCAGCAATAGGAATATTCCCGTCATGGATAGTGTATCGCCAAGTATCGTTTTGTGAAAGAGCAATCCTGCGATTTTGTGAATCGTATTTAAGTTTGTGCCATTGATGCGCACGGGAGTTCCCAACGTTGTAATATTTATGTATTTCACATAATTTATTCTGCGCATTGTAGTAGTAATCAATAACGGTCTTTATTGTATCATTTTTGACATTACTTGACAAGTTGCCTGCGATGTCATAGAAATATTGATTGTCAGCGCTTTGCACCCCGATATGGATGTTTGTCAACTTGTTGGCAATGACATAAGAAAAAGTGTCAGGAGCTGTGTAGTCTTTGCCTTTTGATAAACGATTTTGCGCTTTGTCATAAGTGTATGTTTCAGAATAATTATTGAATTTTTCTTTTTTGAGTTGATCGCGGTCATCATATTCAAAAGTTTTCGGGGAAGGTAAAGATGTACCAGCAACATTTTCATTTATTGATATAATTTGTTGCGCATTATTGTATAAATAACTCAAATTTAAGATGGCGTTTAATTAATTAATTGCAAAGCATATAATACATTTTCATTTGGACCATAAATAAACAAATTAAATGATTGATCATTTTTCATACATTTTAGTAAAATGAATCTCATATGTAAAATTTTTATATTTTTTAAAACAATTATCTTTTTTATGTTCTTTATTTTTCTCCAGTGGATAGAAGTAAGAATTAAATTATTATCTTTTTTCTCAACTTGTATAATCCACTTTCTCCACATAAATACAGGAATTCCAATAAAAAGTAAAAAAACAATATCAAAAATTGCAAGTCCTGACAAATCTATGATATTTATATGTTTAGTTACTACAAAATTGCTAATAATAGAAAATGAAACAAAACAAAATCCTATAAGTGGAATTATGATCATAAAAAAATTGATGATTCTTATTAAAGTAATCCACAGAGTAAAAGTTTTATTTTTATTTTTTATATTAATTTTATCGTCTTTTTTATTTGTCGGATTTTTCATTTAAACTCCCCCAGTCGATTTGTCGTTTCCGATTATTCCAAGAAACGCCATTATAAGTATGTGTTTCCTCAAAAGTAACTTCTCCTCCAAAACCAACACCATAAGATGCACCTCCTCCTTTCGAACAATCTAACATAACCTCCACCGGATTTCTACCAAAACTAACATCTTCTGCATTACCGGGTCCATCTACTGATAAACCGGCTTTTTCAAGAAATGCACCATTAAGTTGTGTAGAATGTCCTTCACCTAATTGATCTTTATAAGAGCCGGCACCAACCGATAAAGAAACACTTGCTGATGCAATTACCCCTATTGAGGCATCTTCATTATACATTCCTTTGTCTTTATTAAAACCGGCAACAGCATGTTCCGTAGAGCCAATTATAGCAGCAGTAAATCCTTCACTGCGATGATAAGTTAATGAAATTCCACCAGAAATCCCCAACTTATAAAACAAAGAGCCCATTGCACCAATTTTAAGTTGAAGATATAATTGTCCATTGGGATCCACCCCATTCACCGGATTATTCCCACAGAACTGATAGAGATTCACACTATCCTGATAGTCGATCGGGTCTCTTTGAGTCCACCGCCCGGCAACCGGATCATAAACTCGATAAGCATATAAATATAATTCCGCGTCAGAGAGATATTCCTTTGTCGAGAATGTGTAACGCGGTTCGATGCTTGACGTTTGACGTTCGGTAACATTGCCGAATGCATCATAACGATATCTTGCCACAAGAGTTTCCGTTCCGTTATCATCCCGATAAGCGAGCATTGTGTCGCCACGATGATTACACAAATAATATATTACTTTCGCACTCGAATCCGAACCAACTATTTCTGCAAGAACATCGCCTGTTCCTTCGGCTATGCCGACACCACGAATAAACCATCTAGTTACATTACCGGAACTGTCCATTTCACCAAGCGGAATATTCCCGTCGTGGATAATATATCGAAATGCCGAGTTGTGAGAAAGAACTATTCTGCGATTTTGACTGTCGTATTTAAAAGTATAATAATTACCACTCGGATAATCTAACGGTAAAAGGCAAAGTTTATTCTGCGCATTGTAATAGAACTTATTAATTGTACCATTTATGATATTACTTCACTACCATCCCATAGGTAATATTAATTAGTTGAAAAAAGAGCTGGTTTTTAATAAACTGTATCAAAAAATTAATCCAAAACTTAGAGGTACATATATGAATCAAAAACCAACTCGTAGTAATTATATCATATTAAAACAAATTTGTGAATACGTTCCGAAAAA
>JAOZSF010000031.1 GCA_029939815.1 bacterium | reverse complement strand
CTAATGAAATAATTCCTCCGTTGGCGGACTTGCAGCCGTCCTTCGGCGGATCTTTGACGTGCAGCTTTGTCGCACGGTCATAAAGACGCGATAGCGGCATTTACTGTGCAGGTGCGATAGCGCTACTAAAATAAAAAAGCCCCCGAAAAATCGGGGGCTTAATTATTTACAATTGTATTTCAATCCGCTTAACCAAAATATCTTTTCAATAATCCGGCGAAAGCGCTTCCGTGACGTGCTTCATCTTTACACATTTCATGAACTGTATCATGAATTGCATCATAACCGAGTTGTTTGGCTTTTGTTGCGATGTCTTTTTTGCCTTGGCAAGCGCCATGTTCAGCTTCAACACGAACTCTTAAATTTTCTTTTGTGTCGGCACAAACTACTTCACCAAGAAGTTCAGCGAATTTTGCTGCGTGTTCGGCTTCTTCAAAAGCAATTCTTTTATAGGCTTCAGCGACTTCAGGATATCCTTCACGGTCAGCCTGGCGGCTCATTGCGAGGTACATTCCTACTTCGGTACATTCACCTGTGAAATTGGCTTTTAAACCTTCGATGATTTCAGCATCAACGTCTTTAGCGATACCGATTACATGTTCATCAGCCCAAACAAGGCCTTCAGCCGAAGCGACCTGTTCTTTAAATTTTTCTGCGGGAGCGCCGCACTGGGGACATTTTTCCGGAGGTGTATCGCCTTCGTGAACATAACCGCAAACTGTACATACGAATTTTTTCATATCAAATCTCCATTATTTCAGTTAAATTATTTTAAAAGTTTTCTAAATCGGTATTATTATACCAGATTGCACCTTTGTTGTCAAACGGGTTGCTTATTTCTCGAAAAACGTGTGTTAATTAATGCTGTTATTATTGTCAGTAAGAGCAAAACAGGTAAAAATAAATATGCTGCAGTTGTGAGTTTTGAAATGGCTGCGGGCTTTTTATCATATAAAAATGTTACTGAATGTTTGCCGGCAGGAACAAAAGTTCCAAAATGAAGCAGATTGCAACCGACAATCTCTGCCGGTTTCCCATCAACCAAAATTTTCCAGTTTCCATCTGTTTCCGTTGCCATGGCAACGAGACCGGTTGCTGACAATTCAACAACTGTTTCAATTTTGATTGGTTTATAATTTTCAATTTTCACAGTTCCAGTAAAACTATCATTTAGAACTTTTTTTATTTTGTTATCGGAAATGACAGCAATGTTGTGAGGATCAGTCACCGGATTATTCATAAATTCAATAGTTTCATTCGCGTTTGTAATAATAATCCAGTTCCCTACTGTATAAACTCTTGGTAAAGTATTATTGAACTGATAAATTGCGTGCTGCTGATTATTCAAATTATATGTGTAGTAGGGTGAGAACTGGCCACGCACATTCATTTGTCTTAAAAACATTTCTATTCCGCGCTGCGGTCCGAGAATATATTTCACGTTGCTGTACTCCCAACGTCTGACAGGAGAAATCGCATTGCTGTAAAAGAAAATTTTCCTAAGCGGAGTTGGTCGTGAATCAGCCGGCACATCAATAGTTTCAATACCGTTTAAATTAAAAAGAGAAGTCACCCATAAATTATAAGCTCCTTTATCAATAACAGCAACTCTGAACGGCTGCTTTGCGGTCTGTAGTTTAGCGATTGCATCCGGTTTTTGCAGGGTGAGATTTACCGGCTCATTCATCACATATTTTTTAGCGATATAGATTTGATCAACGAGTAATAAACAAATAATGGCGATTGCAAACAACATTTTCTGTTGATTGGAAATCTTTTTATTTGAAAACAGGAAATAAAACAGGAAAAATGATATTATCGCAATCGCTGCCGCGCGAAATGACGATTTCTTCATTACGGAAATCGCCGGACCGGCCTGACCCATTGCGATTTTATCAATCTGCTGTTTTATCTGATAATCAGTAGCCCCCTGCTTGCGCCATTGCTGTACCGCGGAAGCGAGTTGTGGATTTGTCTGAATCTCCTCAGCTTTAACGCTCATTACTTTAGAATCATAAAAACCGAGAATGGCTGTTGCGGCGATTAATGTTATCAAAGCAGTCACAATCAGCCAGACAACTAAGAAAGTTTTTATTTTTTTGTTTTTAATATTGTTGAACATTATTAAATTAGTTCGTTGTTAATAGTTAGTAGCGAGTTACGAGAAATGACCGTGCCGTTGGCTCGGTAAAGTCACATTAGTTCATAATTGCTCAGGACTTAGGTTCTTTAAGAACGTATTCCATACCAAAAGCTGCGAGGATAGACAATGCGATCATAAAAGGATAAAGGAATTTGACGGGATTTCTCATTGAATCCATTTGAGGCATCCAGTAAAATATTCTGTATGGACCGAAACCGCTTCCACTTCCGCCACCGAAATCGAAATATCTTCCATAAGCGAATAGCAAAGCAATAATCATCGATAAAGTCCAAAAATAAATTGTACTTTTAGAATATTTGTCGCGAAGAGAAGCGGTGATTATTGCAAGTAAAACAAGCCCGATAACTACAATTCCCATATTTTGTGTACTCATTGAAAATCTCGGAAAACCAATGTGCTGCGTTTCCCATCGCGCGTCACTACCAATTGAGCCCCAATAAGGCGAATCCGGCAATCCAAACCCGAAGAAACCCGGCATCACAAATGTAAGCGTCTCAACTTTCGGTAATGACCATTGCGTTGCCCAGTTCCATTTTTCAGCCTCTGTACGATTGTCTTTAGCGGTTGCGGAACTTGATTCGCTTTTTGAAAGCCCGGCCAAACTGTAAATAGTTGACGCGCTGTAAAGTAATCCCGCGGCGCAGGCGATAACGAGTCCTGCAGACAATTTGAGCCATTTTTTTTGATTTCTGGTTTGGTAAATTAGAAAAATCAACCATGCAGCGAAAAAGATAATAACAATAAAGCCGACATCAAGCTGTGAACTTACGCCGAGACCGCCGCAAACACCCGACCAAAGTAAATATAAAATACTTCTTTTACGAATGCCTGCAGTGAGCAGCCAAAGTGCAAGACAAAGATAAGCGAGCATGAAGAATTTACCCGTATGCCCTGAATATACGCAGGAAATAAAATGCCCGGCAAGCATGAGAGATACCGCACCCGTAAAAGCCGATAAAGGTTTTAAATTGAGTGATATGGCAAACAAATAGAAAGCAATACCCACTATAAAAACCGCGAAAGGAAAATTAAACGTGTTAACTAAAGTCGTTGGAACAAATCTTTTTAAATACGCAAAATCAATTCTGAATTTCAATGATTTGCCCGCAAGAGCACCTCCGCCACTACCAAGATATCCTGCTGTGTTCCAGTAAACGCTTTCACCATTTGACGCTCTTTGACGGGATAAAACTTCACTTACAAGCGGAGCGTCCTGTGCCATAAGAGGAACCGGCGGAAGGATTACGTTGTAGAAAATTAATATCACAACAAGTAAAATGCCGGCAATCGACAATAAATGCGGTTTGAGTTTATTCATATTTTTAACGGTTAATTATATTATTATACGGACTTAACAGACAAAACGGTTTTTCTAACAACTGTCAAATATCCCAATTTCAAGTTTCAAAATCATCTTATCTCATTTTACGAAGTAAATAAAAACCAAAACCTGTAAAAACTGCTACCGGCAGCCAGGCGGCAAGTAAAGGAGGCATATAACCTTTATCCCCGATATTAATAAATAATGATTCTATAAGATAATAACCCAAACATAAAACAATACTTGTAATAACTCCTTTTATCATTCCGGCCCGCGTGTGAAAAATACCAAATGGAGCTGCAAGGAGAACGAACACAAAACAAGCTGCCGGAGCAGCAAATCTTTGAACGGCATTCATTCTGAGTTTTTTATAGTAGTCCGAATTTTTATTAATATGATCCATAACTCTGAAAACATCAATTATATTCATCATTTCCGGACTGCCAAGTCGGGCGCTAATGATATCTTTTGGAGTTGCGGTATAGTATGGAAAAGATTTCTTCTTATTTTTTGTTGCCGGATACGGAGAACCATCAGGATAGAAAGAAATTGTGGTAACATCGTAAAACCACCAACCGAATCCTTCAACGTACTCCCCTCTTTCGGCCTCGATGGTGCGTTTTACTCTTTTTCTACCTGAATGTGTAAATTCAGTAATTTTAACATCTTCAATTTTATTGCTTTCCGGATCTAATTTTCTGATATACCATAAACGGTAATCTTTTGTGTTAAGGAATACCGTTGCCTCAGACGTTCCGGCTTTTTTCAGAGCCATCTGAATTGAAGAAGGGGTTTCAACAATCTCTGAAGCAAGAAGACGCGCTTTGGGAACAAAAACTTCTGAAAGAACAAATGTTAAAATATACAGTAAAAGACCTAATATTAAATATGGTCTTATAATTCTAAATAATGCTATTCCGCTCGTTCGCATTGCTGTAATTTCATTGTTTCTGCTTGCATTGCCAAGACAATACAACAATGCCAGTAAAACAGCAAACGGGATTGTAAGTGATAAAACAATAGGCACCTTGTAGAGATAATATTTGGCAACAATTGCCGGCGGAATCTGATGATCAAAAAAATCTTTTAGACGGTCGGACATGTCATACGCAATATACAAAATCACAAATGCGAACAAACAATAAATAAGCGGCATTAAAAAAGATTTAATTAAATATCTGTCAATTAATTTTATCATATAATTTAGTTATTGATTATTATTTATTAACGGAATTTTCGGCAAACATTCACTTCGGTTAATCAGTTAATAATTATTTAATAATCGGCTAATCAGTTAATGTGCCTTCCGACCTCACGTAAGCGCCCCGCGTATGCCGGGGTCGTCCTTCAAACTTTCCGGCTTAAAGAACGGCACTTTAGCCGGCTTCTTTTTAAACAAATGTTTGAAAAACAATCTCCATACAACCCATATCGCTTCACGAATAATCGCTTTATTCATTTTTGATGTTCCACCCGCTCTTTCGAAAAAGACTATAGGAATTTCTTTAATTCTGAAGCCGGATATCCAGGCATAATAAGTTAACTCAATTTGAAAAGAATAACCATTAGATTTAATTGTGTCCAAATCAATTGACTGAAGAACTTTTCTTCGGAAACATTTGAACCCACCTGTAGCGTCACTTGCCGGCATCCCTGTAATAACTCTGACATACCAGGTAGCAAATTTACTTATTAACAAACGATAAAGTGTCCAGTTAATAACACTTACTCCAACCGTGTACCGCGAGCCGAGAACCAGATCGGCCTCCTGAATTGCTTCAAGAAAGTCAGCGATATATTTTGGATTGTGAGAAAAGTCACAGTCCATTTCAAAAATGTATTCATAATCCCTTTCAAGCGCCCATTTGAATCCTGCAATATAAGCTGTTCCGAGCCCCAGTTTTCCTTCTCTGTGAATCACGTTTATTCTACCGTTCGCGGCAACAAGAGAATCAATAATGTCGCCTGTTCCGTCAGGTGAGCCGTCATCTACGAATAATATATCAACGTTATTGTAAGTTGAAGTAAGAATTGTTGATAATTTTTCAACATTATCTTTTTCGTTATAAGTAGGAATAACAATTAAAGCTTTTTCATTATTTTCAGTATTCATTAGCACTTCTTTTTAGGGGTTTGTTTTGGATTGAAATCAAGTAAATGACCTATGACACGAAACCCGGCTGTAAAAAGGAATTTAACATCCTGCCATTTTCGTACTCCAATTATTTTTCGGAAAATAAAGCCGGGGCTTATAAATGATTTGTACAATTCCTGCGTCATTTTCATCATCTGCTCGTCAGTTAACTGCGATTTCATTACCGGCATTCTCATGTCAAAATCTTCATAATTCTCAGTAAGCAGCCATCCGTTTTCTTTACAATCCCGATAAAGTGGTGTTCCCGGATACGGAATACAAATAGTTGCCTGCAAAGTGTCAATGTATCCTTTTTTAAAAAGTTTTTTTGCAAAATCAATTGTGTTCTGTGCTTCCTCAACCGTTTCCCACGGGTAACCGAGCATAACCGTTATGTGCGGCTCAAGCCCGGCCTTCTTGCATATTCTTGCCCCTTCCTCAATCTGCGCCGGTGTGAGTCCTTTGTCAATTCGGTCCAAAGTGCTTTGATTTCCGGATTCAAGCCCGTATAAAATGAATCTGAAATTCGCTTTCTTCATCAATTTGTATAATTCTTCATCCGGCCCGTCAAAACGCATATTGCAGCCAAAAACAATTTTTTTATGATATCCGTGTTCTATGACTAATTCGCAGAATTTCTTTGCCCATTTGCCGGCGCGCATTGTACCCGCGTCATCAAAAATTTCTTTTACCGGATAATTTTCGATAATGTGTTTTACTTCCGCGAAATGTCTTTCAACTGAAAACGAACGGTAAGTTCCCGGAGGGTTTAACGTGTGATCCCATACGCAAAAAGTACATTTATTCCACCAGCAATCGCGACCGCTGTAAACATAAGTTCCGGGTGTATATTTATAATTCCCGTTTTCGTAAGCGTAAAGCTCCCATTTTGTCAAATCGCGGTCAATAAAGGGAAGGTCGTCAAGTTTGTGCGTTAGTTGAGCTTTCCCGGTGGTTTTTAATACCTTCCCGTTTTGGGTTGTAAATATCTCGGCATTTTCAGATGAAATCCGATTGTGGATTTCCGGAAACCAAAATCCCGGTGGAAGCGGAGTCCCCTTCTCAAGATGATTTACTAAATCTATAATCAGAAAATCATAATCCCCGCCTGTGATTATGCAATCGACAGGTGAATTATCAAAAGTTTCCTGCGGCATGAAAGTAACGTGGTCACCAACCCATACCTGCAGCATCTCCGGTAAAACATTTTTTAATTTTTCGGAAATTCTCCAACACTTTTTTATTACCGGGCATTTAACTTCAAGAAGAAAAATATCAGGCTTGGTTTCAATAAGCTTATTTTCCCATTCCTCATAACTCCACTTCTCCGCAATTCCGTCAAGCCAGACAACATCATTGCCGTTTGCCGCCAAATTACTTGCCGCGTAAGCCGGAACCATGGGATAAATATATGTTGGAGCGTTAAAATATTGAAACTGTCGATTTTGCGACAGCAAAGGCACTCCTTTTTCCGATTTTATCGGCGGATATCCAACAACAACTTTCATATATTTTTATTGTTATTATTTTTATTGTTATTTATTCAGGCAATAACGCAGAAAAGAAAATTGCTGCTTAAGCAGCAATTTTTGTATTTCTGCATCCTAAAACTATATTTATATATATTTTAATGATAGAGGTATTATAAGTCAATACTCAATTTAAAAGAAACACCGGATTTCTTTTTACAGTACCTGATTTGGACTCCAAATCAGTTTAGTCCATTAATTCCCCTCCTGTTTTAGGAGGGGTGGTCGAAGACCGGGGTGGTTTTTCAACCAAATCAGTTTATATCCAAATCTTACTTCGGCGGATCTTCGACCCTCCTTTGGCGGACTTTCAGCATGCGTATTGTCGCATGGCCATCCATTAATCCATACATTCCCATAGCCGACTATTTCCCTATTGTCACATTGTCAAATTTACACACAGGAATCAGATGACCAAGATACATCTGCTGACTCGGTAATCCCTTCCCGCAATTCGGAACATAAACAAGCTCTGTAGTCGATTTATCCCCTACCGCTGATAACGAGCGCCAAAATGGTAAAGTATCGGAACTGTATGTTGGATTTTTGACAACGCCTTTCTTAATTCCGTCCTCTACAAGCCAGCCTATCTCATTTGCAAAATGAAACTGTTCGCGATTTGAACCGATTGACCATGAGCGTGCTCCATCTAATACAATTCCTTTTTCCGTTGACGCGATAATATCATCAAGAGAACCATCTTCTCCCGGATCAATGTTTATATTCGTCATTCGCTCAAGCGGAGTTCTATTAAAATTTGACGCCCGGGCACAACCCCCGCTTTTATCAAAAATCTTTTTCCCCGCTCTTTCATTTGCTTCAACAACGGTTTGGCGGGACGTAATCGCATTTTTCAAAATACCTTTCTCAATCAAAACCGTGTTTTGACATTCCACGCCATCATCGTCAAAGCCATAACTTCCCGGTGAGTTTGGCAGCGTGCCGTCAGCGCGGACAGTTAACTTTTCCGACCCGTACTGAAGATTACCGAAATCTTCCAGTTTCACAAATGAACCGCCGGCATAAGAAAGTTCGTAACCGAGAATTCTGTCAAGTTCAAGTGCGTGCCCGATAACCTCGTGAGTCTGCAGAAACATTATTCCGGGTAAAAGTATTACAGAGCGGGTGTCTTTCGGCGCATGCGGTGCAACGAGGATTTTTGAAAGTTCATCAACAATTCTGTCAGCATTTTTAGAAAAGTTATCATCACTGACAAGTGTTTCCCAACCGCGGGTTCCGTACCCATTGCCACCGAGTTCATAAGAACGTTCCTGAGAGTTGCCATCACCTTCAACACCGATAACTTTCATTCCGGTAAAAATATCGCACACATTTTTTTCGATATGTGAGCCATCTGTATCAATAAAAATAATTTCCTGCTTGTCAGATGTAATGTATGAAACTCTTTGCGCAACAATATCGTGCTTCAACTGAGCATCAATTTTTCGCAAAAAATCAAGTTTGTCAGTTATTGGGACATCAAACGGATCAATTTCACGAGGCGAAATATATTCGGCAGTTAATGGCTTTCTGTCAGCAAGTTTTACAGGAAATAACAAACGCCCTGATGCCGCGCGCGCGTTTTCAAATGCCGTATCAAAAATCGCAGTTAAATTCTCTGTTGATGATGAAGATGCAAATCCCCAAGCGCCATTGTACAAAACTCTCACACCAATTCCGGTGGTTCCGGAGCTGCGACACTCTTTCAAATTCCCCTGTAAGAAAGTAATTGATTCGGTTTCACGTGAATGGTAAAATCTCGTATCGGCGTATTCCGCGCCGTTTTTCTTAAGATTTGCCAACTCGACTTTAATTTTTTCTGTTGTTTTCATTATTTATTTTAATTTTTAAGTGTTTAATTGTTTTTTTTGACACTAATTGCACTTGTTTTCTTATGTGGTTAAGTTTTATTATTTTATAAAACAACAGCTCCGTCAGGATAGAACATCTGATCAGCATAAGACATCTGAAAACCCGGGTCGGCAGCGAGTTCAATATGTCCGGCCTCTTCAGCAATTCTTTCTACACGTTTTCTTTCTTTTTGAGAGACAAGCACTCGCTTGGCTCCTGTTGATGCCGCATTACCTATAAAATGTATTTTATCCATCGGAACATTCGGAATCAATCCGATCCTGCGTGCATTCGCCGGACGAAGATAATTACCAAATGCGCCGGCAAGAAGAACACAACAAACATCTTCAAGTTTTATATTTTCATGTTTTAAAATAAGATCACACGCTGTTGCAACCGCCGCTTTAGCAAGTTGCAACTCTCTTAAATCTCTTTGAGTAATATAAATTTTTTTCGGTTCGGCTCCATTTTTAAAATACTCATCAATATCCGGATCAAATAATAAAAACGCGTTCTCGCCATTTTGATCAACGATGCGCTTGCTTAACCAATCGGGAGTTCCATCGGGCAGTTCATCAATATCATTTATTCTGCCTGTGACATCAAGTATTCCCCTATTCAATAATTCTGCCGCAATATCAATAAGCCCTGTGCCACAAATCCCGACCGGAGGCTGCTGTCCGATTACATCAATTATCATTTTATCGTCTGTTATCTGAACATGCTCGATTGCTCCGTTGGCTCCGCGCATTCCTGCAGAAATCCTCGCACCTTCAAATGCCGGACCGGCTGGCGCGGAAGTAGTTGTCCAGCCGTTTTTATTTCCGAGGGCGACTTCTCCGTTTGTTCCTATATCGATAATAAGCTGTTTTTTTTCTGATTTATCCATGTCGGTGGCAAGCATACATGAAACGGTATCACCGCCCACAAATCCGGAGACAACCGGGAAACTATACAGTTTTGTTTTGCTGTCAATTTTTATTCCCATTTTCGCCGCGAAAATATTTTTCGCTTTTGTATAACTCGGCTCAAAAGGCAAATGTGCCATGTTTTCCATCGATTCTTTGTGCAGTGAATGAAGCATAACGGTATTACCGGTCAAAACGATTTCAGCGATTTTATCCGGTGAAATGCTGCTTTCATTTAAAACATCATCAATAATTTTATTGATTGTTTGAATGAGCTCGGAATTCAGTTCATCGAGTCCGGTGCCGGTTATAGAATGACTTATTCTTGATATAACATCCGCTCCATATTTTTGCTGACCATTCAAATACGATGATACACCGACCGTTTTACCTGTTTGATAATCAACAAGAGAACCTACAACTGTTGTTGTACCGATATCAAACGCGAATCCATAAGGTCTGTCCGATGAAAAGTCCGATGATAATTCCAAAGGGCTCTCACCGGCATCTTTTATTAAAATATTCAGATGATTAACTCGAGATTTTTCCGGAATTGTTATCTCGGCATTGCAAACAACCCGCCATTGACACGCAAGCCTGTATCCATTTTCAATTTCCTCTTCAGATAAAAACTTTTTATCTGCTTCGGTAATTGGCGGTTCACTCTCATCAGCAAGTTTTATTTGTACTATACATTTTCCGCATAATCCCATTCCGTCACAATACGCGGTTAATGAAATTCCGTGACGGTCTAACGCTTCATGCAAGTAAGCATTTGCGGGAACAATTAATTCTCTGTTGTCAGGTAAAACTGATATTGAACAGGTTTCGTGCATTTTAAATTCCAAAAATTCGGTTAATCGGTTATTCAGTTATTTAATATTCGGCTAATCAGTTAGAAAGTTCCCTGCTTCTTTCCACAGCAGCCGAGATCGCCGTTAAAAGTGTGAAATTAACTTTGTTAACATCCAAAACTTTTATCGCTGCTTCGGTTGTTCCGCCGGGAGAAGTTACTCTTTTGCGCAAGATTCCAGGTAATTCCTGTCCTCTGGCAACAAGTTCACCTGCTCCGCGAACAGTTTCGGCCACTAAATTTATGGCTTTATCTTTTGGTAATCCACCGTCAATTGCTGATTTTATCATTGCTTCCATCAAATAAAAAACATAAGCCGGTCCCGAGCCGCTTACAGCGGTAATAGTATCCATCAATTTTTCTTCAACCAGAATTGCGTAACCGACAGAATGAAAAATATCAAGAGTAAGTGCAGCGTGAGTCTTTGTCGCGCATTTTCCCTGACAAATAGCTGTAGCGCCATGACAAACTAATGCCGGCATATTAGGCATAACGCGAATCACAGGAGTTTTCTTCGATAAATAACTTTCTATTTTTTGAGTTGAAATTCCTGCTGCGATAGAAACCACAATTTTCCCGTTAATAATTTCACCGATCTCTTCAAGAACTTCAGGTAAAATCTGCGGTTTGACCGCAAGAATTATTACATCCGCCCTCTCTATTAATTTTGTGTCTGAAGCATCAGTTGTTTTTATCTTATACTCGTCTTTGAGCCATTTCAAACGTCTGGCGTTAACGTCTACCGCGGTAATTTGTTTTGCTGAAACAATTTTGGATGAAAGCAAACCTTTCATTAATGCTTCCGCCATATTCCCTGCGCCTATAAAGGCTATTTGTTTTCCTGTTATGCTCAT
>JAOZSF010000030.1 GCA_029939815.1 bacterium | reverse complement strand
TTGCGTAATACTTACTTATTTATAAAAACATCCAGACGGAAATTATGCGCAAAAGTTATGCCTCACTTCCAGATTTGGTGCCGTTGCCTTCGCTGACAGAAGTTCAGCGCAAGTCATACGATGACTTTTTACAGAAAGAACTTTTACCTGAAGAGCGTAAGGACAAGGGATTACAGGCGCTTTTTAATGAGATTTTTCCTGTTGTAAGTACTTCTAAGAAATTGGAAATGCACTTCGTTCATTATTCATTCGGAGTGCCGAAATACAATATTTTAGAATGCAAACGCAGAAAAATGTCTTATCAGGTTCCTCTTAAAGTTACTCTTCGTATTAAAGGTCCTGACGACATCATGAAAGAGCAAAGTGTTCATCTTGGCCGAGTGCCATTAATGACAGAAAATGGTACTTTCATTATTAACGGCGTTGAAAGAGTTATTGTCAGTCAGTTACAGCGTTCACCGGGAATATCGTACGAACACAAGCAACATCCCACAGGAATAAATTTGCCTGCGTTTACAATCATTCCTTATCGAGGGACATGGCTTGAAGCCACATTTGATTTGAATGACAATATTTTTCTTAGTGTTGACAGGAGGCACAAGAGCAGAAAGATTCTTGTTACAACATTATTAAGGGCTCTTGGTTTTGAAAAGAATGAGCAAATTGCAGCTCTTTTTTATAAAGAATCTACCATTCGTCTAAGTACCGCAACCGGTAAAAAGCGTGCATTAAATAAGATTCTCTCCAAAACTATTAAATCCAAGAGCGGAAGAAGAGTTCTTGCTAAATCGTTAACAGTTGTTGACGCCGATTTAATTAAGAAGCTCATTTCAGAAGGCATTGATGAGATCAGATGTCTCAAAAATGCGGAACATGACTCTCCAATTCTTAAAATGCTTGAGAAGGAAGATTTTGCAACTGATAGGATCAGAGCCCTGCAGCTTATTTACATGAAGTTGCAGCCTGGTGAACCTGTAGTCCTGCAAAATGCTGAAAATTTACTCAAGCGACTTTTCTTTGACAAGGCAACTTATGATCTTGGTAAAGTAGGTCGTTTTAAATTTAATAAAAAACTTGGTTTTCCTACTGATGAGGAACATCTTACCAACACTACTCTTTCTGAAAAGGATATAGTTGCCGCGGTAAGTTATCTTCTTGATTTACATTCAGGACATAAGAGTTCTACTTTGAACAATGTACCTGTAGATCTTGACGATATTGATCATCTTGGAAACAGACGTGTAAGGTCGGTTGGCGAATTGGCAATGAACCAGTGTCGCATCGCGCTTCTTCGTCTGGACAAATACGTTCGGGACCGGATGAGTCAGCAGAATCAGGCTATTGACATACCGATGCCTGAGAAGCTTGTCAATCCGCGAATCATGACAAACTTACTTAGAGATTTCTTTGGAAGTTCACAGTTGTCACAGTTTATGGATCAGTTAAACCCACTTGCTGAGCTTACTCACAAGCGCCGGCTATCTGCTTTAGGACCTGGTGGGTTAAACCGTGACAGAGCCGGATTCAAAGTCAGGGACGTACACAGTTCACATTATGGTCGAATTTGTCCTATTGAAACTCCTGAGGGAGCAAATATTGGTCTTATTTCTTCCATGAGTACTTATGCGAAAGTTAATGATCTTGGCTTTATAGAAACACCTTACGTAAAAGTTGATAATGGTAAGATAACTAATAAAGTTGATTATCTGACTGCTGATGCAGAAGAAAATTTTACGATTGCGCAGGCAAATGCCCCGCGTAACAGCAAGGGTAAATTAACAAATAAAGAAGTTATGTGCAGAAAGGCAGGAAACTTTGTATTAGCTCCTGTTGAAGATGTACAATACATTGATGTATCACCTAAGCAGATCGTTTCCATCGCGGCAGGAATTATTCCTTTCCTGGAGCATGATGATGCTAACCGTGCTCTTATGGGTTCCAATATGCAACGCCAGGCCGTTCCGCTTATGGAAACCGAACAACCTCTTGTGGGAACAGGAATGGAAGAGGTTGTCGCGCGTGAGAGCGGAGCTTTATTACTTTCTGATGTTGACGGCGAAGTTGTTCAGGCCGATGCCAAACATATACTTTTAAAAACTGAAGAAGGCGAAAGAGATTTTCTTTTAAGAAAACATGAACGTTCCAACGCGGACACATCGGTTAACCAGCGTCCTTTGGTAAAAACCGGAGACAAAATTAAAGTTGGCGATGTTTTAGCGGACGGTTCAGCCACTTGTGGCGGCGAACTTGCACTTGGCAAGAATCTTCTTGTTGCTTTTATGCCGTGGGAAGGATATAACTTTGAGGATGCGATTCTTGTAAACGAGCGTCTTCTAAAGGAAGATTATTTTACATCCATTCACATAAATCATTTTGATGTTACAGTAAGTGAAACAAAGCTCGGCCGTGAAGAAACGACGCGTGATATTCCTAACGAAAGTGAGTCAGCTCTTTCCATGTTAGATGCCGAAGGTATTGTTCTTCCAGGAACAGAAGTTCACCCCGGTGATATTCTTGTTGGAAAGATCACGCCAAAGAGTGAAGCTGAGCTCACACCTGAGCAGCGTCTTTTAATGGCAATTTTTGGCGATAAAGCGACTGACATTAAAAATGCGAGTTTAAAGGCTTCTTCCGGAACACACGGGGTAGTTATGCACGTTGATGTTTTCAGAAGGCGTATCAGCGATACGACACGTGACAAATCGGAAGAAAAGAAGAAAGTAAAACTTGCTCACGAAGATTTTGTTAAAGCCGAACATGATTTAATTGATTGGCGTAAAGATAAATTAGCAAAATTATTTGCTACGAAACTTAGCGGCGATGTTATTGATGAAGTTACAGGTGAAATCCTCGCTTCTAAAGGCGAAACAGTCAGCCCGCAACTTGCGTTGAGAATTGAGCGTCAGCGTCTTTTGGGACTTGACGTGAAGGATGAAGAGTTCGCCGATAAAATCAATAGAATTCATTATAGATTCGAGTATGAACTTGAAACTATTAATACAGGTTATTACCGCTCGATTGAATATATCAGACGCGGTGATGAATTAGAGCACGGCGTACTTAAAATTGTCAGAGTTTACATTGCAATCAAGCAAAAATTGCAGGTTGGTGACAAAATGGCCGGACGCCACGGGAATAAAGGAGTTATTTCAAGAATCATGTCTCAGGAAGATATGCCTTACCTTGAAGACGGAACTCCGGTAGATATAGTTCTTAATCCTCTTGGTGTTCCTTCGCGTATGAATGTTGGTCAGATTCTTGAAACCCATCTTGGGTGGGCAGCCAAAGTTCTTGGAATGAAGGTTGCGACACCGGTTTTTGATGGTATTTCAGAAAAAGAAATAAATGCTTTGCTTAAGAAAGCGAAACTGCCGGAAAACGGAAAAGTAAAACTTATTGATGGACGTACCGGCGAAGCATTCAAACAAACCGTGACAGTTGGTTACATTTATATGATGAAACTTGGACATCTCGTTGCGATGAAAATTCATGCTCGTGCTACCGGACCTTATTCTCTAGTTACACAGCAGCCGCTTGGTGGTAAAGCCCAGTATGGCGGACAAAGATTAGGAGAAATGGAAGTATGGGCACTTGAAGCTTATGGCGCCGCTTACACTTTGCAGGAACTTCTGACCGTAAAATCGGATGATGTTGACGGAAGGCTGGAAGTTTACAGCTCAATTGTTAACGGTGACTATTCTTTATCTGCAAGAACGCCTGAATCGTTCAATGTTCTTGTTAATGAATTAAAATCCGCGTGTCTTGATATTCGTGTTGAAAAAATCGACGCCTTATTATAAAAAGCGATTATTAATCTGACGCTTTTCAAAACCCTGAAGATACAAATGGCAACTGAAAAAAATATTACAACAGAAAATAAAATACCTTTTGACGGTCCTGTTAGTCCTTGCGACATGCCCGGGAAACCTCCTGCGCAGGCAAATCTAGATCAGGTAGTTATACAGATAGCATCTCCTGATGTCATCCGTTCATGGTCAAATGGTGAAGTTAAAAAACCGGAAACAATTAATTACCGTACGTATAAACCGGAAACAGGCGGACTCTTCTGCCAACGGATTTTCGGACCTGTAAAGGACTGGGAATGCGCGTGCGGTAAATATAAGCGTATCAAGTACCGCGGTATCGTCTGTGA
Organism: bacterium; assembly: GCA_029939815.1. Taxonomy (GTDB): domain Bacteria; phylum Auribacterota; class UBA3054; order UBA3054; family B51-G9; genus B51-G9. The sequence continues at coordinate 7,464 of JAOZSF010000030.1, read as the reverse complement.
ACGCTGCGGCGTTGAAGTCGCCGAGAAAAAAGTACGCCGCCAGAGAATGGGACATATTGAGCTTGCGGCTCCTGTGGCTCACATTTGGTTTTTTAAAATTATGCCTTCCAGAATCGGAACTGTTCTCGATCTTCCAACTAAAAAATTGGAGCGCGTAATTTATTTTGAAGATTATATTGTCCTTGATCCCGGAAAAACAGAATTGAAAAAATTTCAGCTCATTAACGAGTTGGAATATGAAGACTATGTGGAAAAACATGGTCCTTCTTTTGAAGTCGGTATGGGCGCCGAAGCGATCAAGCGTCTTTTAATGGAGCAGGATTTGGATAAATGTGCGGAAGAACTTTATGCGAAAATCCACAAAACACGTTCAGTTCCAATGAGAAGAAAAATCGCCAAGCGGTTGAAAGTAATTGAAGGTTTCAGACATTCAATAAGCAAATGCGAGCATATGGTTCTTGAGGCGATTCCTATTATCCCGCCTGATTTAAGGCCTCTTGTTCCGCTTGACGGCGGCAGATTTGCCACTTCAGACTTAAATGATCTTTACAGAAGAGTTATTAATCGTAATAACAGATTAAAACTCCTTCTCAGTCAAAGAACTCCGGAAGTTATTATCAGAAATGAAAAAAGAATGCTTCAGGAAGCGGTTGACGCGCTCATTGATAACGGTCGGCATGGTCATGTGGTTACCGGTCCGTCAAACAGACCTCTTAAATCCTTAAGTGATAATCTTAAAGGTAAGCAGGGACGTTTCAGACAAAACCTGCTAGGTAAACGTGTCGATTATTCAGGTCGTTCAGTTATTGTTGTTGGTCCTGAACTGAAAGTTCACCAATGCGGTTTGCCTAAGAAAATGGCGTTAGAGCTTTTCCAGCCTTTTGTTGCCTCAGTAATCGTTAAAACAGGTATGGCTAATTCAGTTAAAGCTGCAAGAAAGCTTATTCAACGCGAACCTGCTGAGGTTTGGGATATCCTCGAAGAAGTTACTAAAGGGCATACAGTAATGCTTAACCGTGCTCCAACTCTGCACAGACTTGGTATTCAGGCATTTGAGCCGGTGCTTATTGAAGGAAATGCGATTAGAGTTCATCCACTTGTCTGCGCGGCATTTAACGCCGATTTTGACGGTGACCAGATGGCTGTCCATGTTCCTCTCTCAAAAGAAGCGCAATGGGAAACTAAGAATCTTATGTTGGCTACAAATAATATTTACTCTCCGGCATCCGGAAAGGCTATTATGACACCGACACAGGATATGGTTCTGGGGATTTACTATCTTACAATTTCTCCATGGCTTAAGGAACATTTTAAACCAAAAGTCGGTGTTCTCTCCCCTGGTGAAGTTCACCGTGCACTGGATAATGACGCGATTTCTTTTCATACTGAAATACAAGTTATGTTCCCGGGAAATCAAAAGCCTACTGTTACAACTGCTGGGCGCGTTATATTTAATGAAGCATTACCTGAAGAACTTGAATTTTATAATCATACTGTTGATAAAAAACAGCTTGGCAAAATTGTTTCTGAATGTTATAAAGCTGTTGGACAACAACGTACAGTAGAAACTTTGGACAAAATCAAAGAACTTGGTTTCCATATTGCTACTATTGCGGGTATTTCCATTTCTATGTATGATATGGCTATTCCTGAAACTAAATCAAAAACTCTCGCTAAAGCACATAAAGCGGTTGCAAAAATTGCTGATGAATACGCATCAGGCGCGATTACTGAAAATGAACGCTATAATAAAATCATTGATGAATGGACTCACACAAGTAACCAACTCGCCAACGATTTGTTTGAGAGTCTGAAGATTCCGGATGTTGCGCTTAAAGAATTAAACCCGCTTCATATGATGGTTGACTCAGGCGCCCGTGGTTCTAAGGATCAGATTAAGCAGCTTGCTGCAATGCGTGGTCTTATGGCAAACACTTCTAATAAAATTATCGAAACTCCGATTACTTCTAACTTTAAAGAAGGTCTTTCGGTTCTTGAATACTTTATCTCTACTCACGGCGCGAGAAAAGGTTTGGCTGATACAGCTTTGAAAACAGCCGATGCAGGTTATTTAACCAGGCGCCTTGTTGATGTTGCACAGGATGTTATCATCATTGAGGACGACTGCGGAACACCTAACGGCATTAGAGTTACTACAATTGAAGAAGGTAATGAAATCAAAGTCCCCTTGTCAGAACGTATATCAGGTCGTGTTGCTGTTAATGATGTTTATGAGCCGGGAACTACTAATCTTCTGTTCAAATCAGGCGAATTAATTACTGAAGAAGAAGCTGCACGCATTGATGATTATGATATTTCAGGCATTACTATTCGCTCAGCATTAACGTGTGAAGCTAAGTTTGGAATGTGCGCTAAATGCTACGGTATGGATCTTGCGAGACATATGCTTGTTCAACAGGGAACTCCGGCGGGTATTATTGCCGCTCAGTCAATCGGTGAACCGGGAACTCAGTTGACTATGCGTACTTTCCATATTGGCGGTACTGCAAGTTCTGAAGTTACAAAACCTTATTTCGATGCCGGTGCGGATGGTTATGTAAAAATTCATAATGTTCGTACTGTTCAAACCGAAGAAGGTGAACTGGCACTTAATAAAAACGGATTTATTACGCTGCATGATAAAAACGACAGAGAAATTGCAAAGTATTCTCTCGTTATAGGTGCGGTATTCTATGTTAAAGACGGTGACAAAGTTAAAAAAGGGCAGAGATTAGTTAAGTGGGATCCATACAGTATCTCGATATATACAGAGAAACGGGGTTGTGTTCAGTATAATGATATTATTGAAGGCTCCACCATGAAACGTGAGAGGAACGAGAAAACCGGCAAGATTGAAACGGTTATTCTCGAAACCCGCGAAAATCTGCGCCCGAGAATTATCATTAAGGACCCTAATACCGATGAAACCTTAAGTTATAACTATATTCCTGCAAATGCTCACATCGTTGTTGCCGACGGTGAAATTGTTAAGGTTGGAGCACTTATCGCTAAAACCCCGCGTAAAGCTTCAATGACTAAAGATATTACGGGCGGTTTGCCTCGTGTTGAAGAATTATTTGAAGCCCGTATTCCTAAGGAAGCGGCAGATATCGCTAAAATTGATGGTGTTATCGAATTCCGTGAAGGCATTACAGGCGGTAAAAGAAAAGTTATCGTTAAAAATGAAACAACAGGTGAGGAACTTGAACATCTTATTCCTCTTGGTAAACATCTTGTTGTTACTTCCGGCGAAAATGTGAGAAAAGGACAACAACTTACGGAAGGCGCTGTTAACCCGCATGATCTTCTTGCGATTTGCGGAATTAAAGAACTGCAGAGTTATCTTCTCGATCAAATCCAGGAAGTTTATAGATGTCAGGGAGTTGAAATTAACGATAAACATGTAGAAGTAATTCTCAGGCAGATGCTTAGAAAAGTCGAGATTACCGATCCCGGTGATACTTCATTCCTATTTGGAGAAAGTATTGAGATCGGCCTCTTCAATCAGGAAAACTATAAAGTAACTTCTGCTAATCCTCCGGGAAGACCGGCTAAAGGTTCACCTGTTCTGCAGGGAGTTACTAAAGCCGGATTAAGTACTGCCAGCTTTATCTCTGCTGCTTCTTTCCAGGAAACTACAAGAGTTCTTACCGAAGCCGCAGCGACAGGAAGAAAAGATCCTCTGCTCGGTTTTAAAGAAAATATTATTATGGGACATATTGTTCCATCAGGTACTGGATTTACACAGGAACACTTTAGCCGCGGCTACGAAGGAAGCGATGAATTGTACGTAGGCAGAGTTAAAACAAATGAAGTTTTACCGGCTTTCCTCAGCGTTGATGATGATGATGATACAGGCATCTCTGATGTTGAAAACATCATTCAAAGCGTTGCGGGTTATGTTCCTGAATCCCGTGAAAGTTCTAACGAAGAAAATTAATTTATTAAATAATAAAATATAAAGGGTAAATATGCCAACTATTAATCAGTTAGTAAGAAAAGGTCGCAAAACTATTGCAAAAAAATATAAAACACCTTCACTTGATCATTGTCCGCAGCGACGTGGTGTCTGTCTTCAGGTTACTACCAGAACTCCCAAAAAACCTAATTCAGCTCTACGTAAAGTTGCTCGTGTCCGCCTCTCAAATGGTCAGGAAGTAACCGCTTATATTCCGGGAGAAGGTCATAACCTTCAGGAGCACTCAATCGTAGTCGTGCGCGGGGGTCGTGTTAAGGATCTGCCGGGTGTTCGTTATCACATCGTGCGTGGTCTTCTTGATACAGCAGGTGTTGAAGGCAGAAAACAAAGTCGTTCTATGTACGGTGCTAAAAGACCTAAGGCGTAATTGAAATCTGCTCGGCAAATGTCGAGTGGTCGCAAAATATAAAACAAAATAACGTGCTGCTGCACGATTATCTAAAATTTAACTATACTTTTATTATGGCTAGAAGAAGAAAACCACAAAAACGTGATACTGTTCCGGATAAAGTTTTTAACAGTAAACTCGTTACTAAATTTATTAATTACGTTATGCTTGACGGTAAAAAAAATATTGCCGAAAGAATATTCTATGACGCTATTGATCAATCCGCTAAAATGACAGGACAAAAGGATAAGCTTGAAATGTTCAATAAAATTATGGACAACGCGCGACCTATGATTGAGGTTAAATCCAGACGTGTTGGCGGCGCGACTTATCAGGTGCCGATTGAAATCCCGCCTCACAGGCAGGATGCTCTCGCTATCAGATGGATTATCAACTACGCTCGTTCAAAAAAAGGGTCTCCGATGTCCAAAGCTCTTGCACAGGAATTTGCAGACACTTTTTCTGAACAGGGGAATACTATTAAAAAGCGTGACGATACCCACAGAATGGCTGAAGCGAACAGAGCTTTTGCTCATTTCCGCTGGTAGTATTTTCACTATAAATCCGCCCGTCTTAGCATATTAGTTTATTTTTTTGCTCTGACGGGCTTTATATTAACTTTAATCTTAATTTATTTTTAAAATGTCTCGAGAAATACCTCTTGAAAGAACAAGGAATATCGGCATCATGGCTCATATCGATGCCGGTAAAACTACGACAACTGAACGCATCTTATATTTTACAGGTGTAACTTATAAAATGGGCGAAGTTCATGACGGTACCGCCGTTATGGATTGGATGGTTCAGGAACAGGAACGTGGTATCACTATCACTTCCGCCGCAACTACATGTAAATGGAAAGACCATGCCATTAATATTATTGATACTCCGGGACACGTTGATTTCACTATTGAAGTCGAACGTTCGCTTCGCGTTCTCGATGGAGCTGTCGCTGTATTTTGCTCAGTAGGCGGTGTAGAACCCCAGTCAGAAACTGTCTGGCGTCAGGCACAGAAATATCATGTTCCGTGTATGGCTTTTGTTAACAAAATGGACCGTGTTGGCGCTGACTTCTTCGGTACCGTAGAACAGATGAACGAACATCTTAATACTAATGCTGTTCCAATTCAGGTTCCTATTGGCGCTGAAGAAAATTTTAAAGGTCTCATCGATCTCATTGAGCAAAAAGCTTACATCTGGCATGATGACCTTAAAGATAATATGTATACTGAAGAGGAAATTCCTGATGACTTTAAAGATATTTGTGAAGAAAAAAGAGAAGCTTTGATTGAAGCAGCCGCTGAATTCGATGATGAACTTATGAACAAATACCTCGAAGGAGAAGAAATTCCAAACGAACTGATCGTTGACGCAGTTAAAAAAGGTACTCTTAAAGGCGAACTCGTTCCTGTAACATGCGGTTCAGCTTTTAAAAACAAAGGTGTTCGACTGCTTATTGACGCTGTCATTAATTATATGCCATCCCCTCTTGAAACCAAACAAATGACCGGAATTAACTCTAAAGGCGAAGAAGAAGAAAGACCGGCTGATGATACTGCTCCTCTCGCGGGTCTCGCTTTTAAAATTGTTACCGATCCTTATGTTGGCAAACTAACTTTCTTTAGAGTTTATTCAGGATGTTTGAAAAAAGGACAGCACGTCTATAATTCCTCTGTTGGCAAAAGAGAACGTATAGGGCGTATTGTTCAGATGCACGCCAATGACAGACAGGATGTTGACCTGCTCAGAGCAGGAGATATCGGAGCTATTGTTGGTCTTAAATATACTAAAAACGGTCACACTCTTTGTGATGAAGCCAAACAAATTCTTCTTGAATCTATGTCCATTCCGGAACCCGTTATTTCTCTTGCTATCGAACCTAAAAGTAAGGGTGAAAGAGACAAACTCCACGAAGGACTAAGACGTCTTGCTGAAGAAGATCCTACTTTCAGAATAAGTTCCGATGAAGATACAGGACAAACTATTATTGCCGGTATGGGTGAACTTCACCTTGAAATTATTAAAGACAGACTTATCAGAGAATTTAAAGTCGATGCTAATGTCGGAAGACCTCAAGTAGCTTATAGAGAAGCAATCACTAAACCGGCTGAAGTTCGCGCGAAATTTGCTAAACAGTCCGGCGGACACGGTCAGTTTGCTGATGTTAAAGTTAGATTTGAACCTCTCAAGCAGGGCGAAGGCATTGTTTTTGAATCTGAAATTAAAGGTGGGGTCGTTCCACAGGAATATGTTCCTGCTGTCGAAAAAGGTATCAGAGAAGCCGCTACAAGCGGTGTGCTTGCCGGTTATCCAATGCTTGACTTTAAAGCTACTCTCTATGACGGCTCTTATCATGAAGTTGACAGTTCTGAACTCGCATTCAAAATGGCGGGCTCTTTCGCTTTCAAAGATGCAGCTAAAAAAGCCGCTCCGGTTTTAATGGAACCGATTATGAAAGTGGAAGTTACTATGCCGGAATCTTTTCTCGGTGATGTTATTGGCGACCTAAACAGCCGAAGAGGTCAAATCAGAGAAATCGTTCCGCGGGGTAATCTGCAAATCGTTAAAGCGTTTGCTCCTCTTGCTGAAATGTTTGGATATGCTACTGCAATTCGTACTATTACAAGTGGCAGAGGTTCTTACTCTATGGAGCCGGATCATTTCCTTACTGTTCCGAAAAGTGTTCAGGAAAAAATTCTTGAAGCATAGCCCAGGCTGCTAAATCAAAAAAAATAAAAAAACCGGAACAATAAAATGTTTCGGTTTTTTTATCAATTACAGATTGTTTTTTGTAGCCGCTGCCTGCGGAAAGTAGTGATATGTTTATAATTAAATATCTTTTGCGCGTTTGGCAAGAATATGATATTCAGGTGAAGTCATATCAACTATTGTCTCAATTGCTGAATTTAGCAATTCAACTATCAGGACAATCATATTTCCCAAAAAGAGAATTGTCTTAAATATTACTGAGACATGTAAAAAAAATTAACCGGAAGCAAAGCGATAAATAAAAACAGTTCCTGCCTAAATGCGGCCTCATTGATAAATGTTTCTTTATATCCTTGAAATGAATATAGAAACGCGTATAGAATTCTCG
>JAOZSF010000029.1 GCA_029939815.1 bacterium | reverse complement strand
ACCTGTGACCTCCTGCGTGTCGAGCAGGCACTCTAACCAACTGAGCTAGTCGCCCCAATTTATTTCAATTAATTCGCTTAAATTCTACAGAAAGGTGTATATAAAGTCAAGCACTTATTTTGCTTAAAATCCGGTAAGGAATGCAGATTTACTGATAAAAGCGGGTTTTTATGGGAAAATTAATTTACTTTTTGCCCGCCTGCCCATAATTCAAAATTCAATATTTTTCTATATTTGAATTTTTTGGGATTATATGGCCCTTTAATCCCTATCCAACTTTCTTTTATCAGTCCGGCATTTAATTTATTAAGTTTATTTTTATAGTCTGCCGGATTTGTTGAGCGATATTGTACATTGGGCAGAATAACAGAATAGAGTAAACTGCCTCCAACTATTTTCATATCGTCATCCCAATATTCTTTAAACGGAACAGCATTTACTTTAATATTTTTAATATCTCCTTTTGTCTCCAGATAAATAGACACATTTCCTGCTCTTGATATTATCTTACCAATCGATTTCTGAAGAACAATATAAGAACTTATGTTCCCGCCATGCACTTCCCGCCAGGCATCATCAATTGTTGGTCCGTCGCGAAAGCCGTAAACTCTGCCATTAGCAGAAATCTTTTTAATTTCATTCGCGTAAATAATAACCGGATATTCGATCAATTCAGTTTCATCAAAAGAACCATCGATATCTGAAGCGCTGTCACTATTACAGATATCGCCGCCCTGCGCCATTATTTTATTAATATTTCCGTCTGCTATTATATCTGAATGAATAAATCCGCCAAGAATTTCCGCGTCGCCGTTTTGCGCGACCGCAATAATTTTTTTGATATTATTGCCGGAATATATTTCTGTAACAATATCATCAAGAAGAGTGCCTATTTTTCCGCCAATGGCAATAACTGAACCAATATTTCCTTTTGGCGCATAAATATTCGCATAGATGTTTGCTCCTTCATCACCTGCTATTTCCACATAAATATCATCCCAAAAATTAGGACCATCCCAATAAACTTTTTTCTGCATTTTAGTAATTACAGCTTTTATATTCCCCTCAGCCGAAGATATTACCGCCGGTTCATAATCGGTGCCTATATCCCCGCCTGTAACTTTTACAACTCCGATATTTCCCTGTGCAGAAATACCTTTTCGCAAGCCAACTTCATAAAATTCTTCATCATAGTTATTCCACGCGGTAGAAATTTTCACTGATCTTACGCCGCCGTTCTTTGCGATAATCTGCCCTACAACTCCTTTTTTAACTTTAATTGAGCCGATAGGTCCTTCTGTTTGAATTAGATTCACACCACCATCTAAAAAGAGACTTTTTATGCCGCTGTCAGAAACAATTTCATCAAAATTAACGATTCCGTCCCCTGTGTCTTTATTTCTCCAGACTTTGATTTTTAATTTGTCTTTATTGGAACCGCCGACAATATGAATTCGTGTTGGGTCGTCCAAAGTTAAAAACGATTTATTATGTTTAACTTCAAATCTATCTCCATCTATATCGGTATTTGAATAACTGTCAAGAACCGTAATAGAAAAATTTTTAAAAGCAACGTCTTTTGGGTCATCTAAATTTGTGGCAACTATAGTTCCATAATATATACCGCCAAAATTCGGTGAATGCCATTCAATATTTCCTTCCCCGTTATTTTCTATAACCGGAACCGGGTTTGTATAGCCGTTTTCTATAATAAAAGCATTTAGACTATAATTTTCCGGGGGATTTATTATACTGAATGACAAGTCATTAAAGTCAACATCTGTGATAGTAAAATAATCATCCCGGTCAACAATTACAGCGAATTTATCCCAATCATAGTTAGAATTATGTGCATCTATTTTAATAGAATCTTTACTGATTAAACCATTATTCAAATTTTGGCAGTAAATCCAGAAAATTTCTTCTCCTGTCCAATTTTCTTTTACAAACATTCTGCCAATCATAGATTTAAAATCGAAAATTACTTCTGTATTTTTATTGTCTTTTACCCACCATTTATAATTTACATTTTCTTTATATACTTCCAAGCCGGAACCTGCATCTTTAAGATTAAGAATGGTTTCTCCGGCTGACAAATCATCAATATCTTCAATGTACAGCAGAGGCGCCTGAGTCAACTCTGTTCCACGTCTCCATTCCTGATAATTATCATAAACATCATCATCAAGGGTTTCGAGAAGGTTATAATTTCCCTGCCATACGCCCGGAATAATTTCATTTGTAGGAGTAACATTTATTTCGTCCAGATCCATTTCCAATATATCGGTAAGTTTTGGTAAAATATCAAATTTTAACACTTCAACTTCAGAATTAGTAATAAAATAAGGTGATATTAAATCCGCGCATAGGTAACCATCGCCGTCATCATGATTTTCTATCCATATTTTTCCGGTAAAATTTCCTAAAACTTCAGCGGATAAAACTTCAAAATTATCCGCATCATAAGACCAAGCTAAAGTTACATGATCATATTTAATATTACTGGGATTATCAACATAAACAGACATATTACGGCTTGTTTGCAACCTGGGCCGCGAATCCGTATTGGATTTTATCCATATTTTAACACCGCTTGGGGAAACGAGCCATTCTGTTTCGCTTAAAATAGAGTCATCACTTAATAAGTTTTCATTGAGAGTATTTTTGTCATAAGATTTTACATATGTAAGATCAAAAAAACCGGTTTGGCTGTTAATATAAAAATCATATAATATCTCCTCTTCCAACGGTTGCCCATAAAAGGACCCCAAAATTTCAGATTTATTAATATTCACAGGTGTGTCAGATGAAAGCTGAAGAATAACAGTTGATGTCAAAGAAGTTAATACACGAGTAAACGAATTTGAGGGAGTTATTATGGTTTTTTGATAGCGATTTGTTGATTTACTTATAATATTTTTTTCAACAGTTATGGATGGAAATTTGTCACTTATCTTAATATTTAAACTTTTATTTGTAATTAACAGCTCATCCTCATCAATCTCAAATTCAGCACGCAAACTTGTCCACGAAGATGTTAAAGGATTTAACAGCTCAAGAGCAAATTCAGAAAAATTTCCCGCAAATAGGTCTTCTGTAGGTTTAAGCCGCATAAATATTTCTTCCGGCTCTTTAGAAACAAGAGTCATTCCAAATACACCGTCATTTGTAGAAAACATCGAGCCAAGAATATTTTCCCACCAGAAATTGGTAACTATGGATAGTTTTCTTAAAGGTTCTAAATAAAGTTTTTCTCCGTTAAGCGCCTGAAAAGTAACATCTCCAAAAAAGGTTGTTACAGCTCCGGGAGATGAAAAATTCACATCTATTCCAAAAACATCCGATGTTATGCTTCCGTTTTCAATTACCAGGCTGTTGGTCCACATGTTTGGCGAAAAATCTGTGACTTTGAAGGAAGTAGAGTCATATCTCCAAAGGATTTCTCCAGAGCCATAAATAGGATAATTATTAATTCCACAAATATCTATTTCTATTTTCTGGCCCGGTTCAAGAACGTGATTTGTTAATCCTGCAGGTATTAATTTTACAAGGAAAATATTTGTTGAAGGTTCATAAAATTCGATTATTTGCATAGATACAGGAAATTCCGAACATTGTTTTTCATCATCAATTAAATCCCTGCCTTCAAATTCTATATAAGAGTCTTCAACATCAAAAAAGAAATCGGCGACTCCGTATTCAAGATTTGTCCATATTATTTCGCCGATTTCAATTAATTCATCTTTTTTATTTGTAATAATATCATCAAAAGTAATATCCACACAAAGTTTTTGATTATACAACCGGTTTGTTTCGTTAATGCTGCCGGTATCAAATGTTGAAACAGCTACATCGCTAAAATCGGGGTTTAATTTAAAAGCGAGATTTTCGTTATTAGAAAAGCGAATTAAATTGGTATTAAAAAACAGGGAGCAATTCAAATCATCAAAATATTCATCTTTTTCTGATGTTAAATATAATGTGGCTTTCGAATTTGAATGTTTTTCACCAATATTACCTTCCGTCTTTAAAATATACCTCATCTTTCCGGCGGGTAAAACATATACAATTGAGTTTTCTAATCCATCGTCATCCTCATCAACAAGCCCAAGCAGATTTACTTTATTTCTTTTTACAAAAGTTTCCATTTCATCAAATTCAAATTCACTTTCGTCATAATCGATAGGTTTAAAATGAAATTCAGCAAGTTTCCCGGTAAAATTAGTTAAAGGGCATTCCGCTTCAAAAGTCAATACTCCGACAGGTTCTAAATTAGTTGTAACACCAAGCGATGTTGTGCGAATAACATTAGTTTTTTCAACAGTGAACTTAACATTTTCAAGCCACGGTTGAACATCAAAAATATTAGTGTTACATTCCGTAACATCTTCGTTATAATCTATAGTTGCGCGAATATGTTCATAAGCCAGAGGATTTCCAAAAGCTTTTATAATCAAATTTACGACAATATTAGTTTTATCACGAACAATCGCCACATTATCAGCCGACAAATCGGCTGCCATTACATATCCTGCCGTAGAACGGGTAATTATCGGCAAAACATCAAACCCGTCATACGAAACATCAGGATCCCCCAGAATATCTTTACCATGACCGTTGACTGCAGCAGTCGGGAAAGGTACCGCGTTTGTATAATCGTTAAATTCAATATCACACAATTCTCGCCCGACTATAACGCAAATAAGCTTTACGATAGTCAAATTTGTATTGTTGTTCCATGAACTTAATTTGGGCCGGCATGAAGAATATAGAAAAATATTTGAATATTGATTTGAAAATGAATTATAAATTTTGCGGCTGTCAAAGGAAAAATCCACTTCATTCCATAATGCGGTACGAACTTCAACAGTATCACTTTCCCATTGCACGTTTAAGAACAGACCTGTGGCAATAGAATCATACGAATGATAATTTATAACAATACTGTTGGTAAAAAGTTCTCCTGGCAAAAAGATTTTTGATGGCGCGTTGAAACCCATACTCGCGGGAAAACACGAGGCACTATAGAGCATGAGGAACAAAACATGAATTAATTTTATACTCATAATAACTACCTCTGTATCTATTATATCATATTTATGTTATTAAGTCAATTTTCTTTTTGAGTTGACTACAACCTTTTAGTTTGATAGACTATATAGTAATTAAATTACTATAATTATTACTAAAAATAAAATGAAAAAGTATTATATTTGCATACTTGCCGCGGTTTTTATGTTCGGCTGCGATAAAACTGAATTGGCAAAAGAAAAAAAGGAAAAAAATAAAGTTATTTCTGCTCAATTATCTAAATTAGTAAATAAATCTAATATCGCCGAAATAAACTCCTTAAAGTTATTCTCTTCGCTTGTAATTGAACATGGCAAAAAAAGTGCCGTCCTCTTTTATTCTGACGAAAGTGTTCCGTGTGTTTACGTTAAGAATTTTTTTGCTGAAGTCGCTAAAAATTCATCAAGTGACATTTTATTTGTTCAAATTAATTTATCTGATAAATCAGCCAAAGTAATTGGAACAAAATATAACATTTTCTCCGTGCCGACTCTCGTCTTGTTTAACCATGGTGAAGAGTTCAACCGGCTTGTTGGCAAAACAAACATTGAAAATTTCAAATCTTTCATAAAAAAATGAAAAAAATATTATTTATAGCTTTTTTTGCGATTCTTCCTTCTTTGCTTTCGGCTGAAGAAATGCCCTTTAATGCTTCGGCTTCAATATCAAAATTATCTGAAAATAAAGTTTTGTTAAAAGTTGATTATTCAGTTGCAAATAAATATCATCTTTACTCGGATATGATGAGTATTGATGTTCCTGAAGGAGTAAAGCTTATACCTGAAAATGTTCCCCCTGCGGTAAATATATTTGATCCTATCGGAAAAGAGAACAGAGAAATGTACACAAATAGTTTCACTGCGAAATATATTTTACAAAATTTTACAAATTTCCCGATTAAAATCTCCGTGAATTTTCAAGGTTGCAGCGAAACAATGTGCTTTATGCCGGAATCCAAAGAATTCAACCTTTCGTTAACAAAATCAGGTGAAATTAATTTACCGAACACTAAAACAAACTCTTTGCAAACGGAAACCGGTAATAATTGGTTGGAACTTTCTAAACAATTTAAAGTTGTCGGGAAAGAATCCGGCTATTTAAACAGTAAGGATTTTATAAAATTTATTGATGATTCTGAATCGGGTGAAAATCTCCATTCAGAAAATATTGTCGATAAATTTATGCATCGCGGCATTTTCCTTTCCTTGGTTTTGATTATTATCGGCGGTTTTTTATTAAACCTGACTCCGTGTGTTCTTCCTATGATTCCTATTAATCTTGCCATTATCGGCGCAGGAACTCAAAGCGGTTCAAAGGTAAAAGGATTTATCCTCGGCGGAATTTACGGCTTGGGAATAGCCTTGACTTATGGTATTCTTGGGTTAGTTGTTATACTTACCGGCTCACAATTTGGAACACTTAACTCTTCACCGTGGTTTAATATTTCTATTGCTCTTGTTTTTGTTGTTCTCGGACTTGCAATGTTTGATGTCATTATGATAGATTTTACAAAATATCAGCATTCCGCCGTTGACGGTCATGTAAAAAAAGGAACCTTTTTTACCGCGTTCTTTATGGGCTGTATTGCCGCGCTGCTTGCAGGAGCGTGTGTTGCTCCGGTTGTAATTTATGTTCTTCTACTTTCTACGACAATGTATTCAGACGGGATTTTTATTGCCTTATTTCTTCCTTTTCTGCTTGGTTTGGGAATGGGACTTCCATGGCCGTTTGCCGGTGGAGGACTTTCTTTTTTACCAAAGCCGGGTCTCTGGATGACACGCGTAAAATATGTTTTTGGAGTTTTTATTATCCTTTTTGCGTTATATTACGGCTATCTCGGATTCTCTCTGCTTTTCCCGCCGACACACGCGGGTTATTCTGAAGCAAATTCAGAAGCTGCTCTTGTTGCCGCGTTAGAAAAAGCGCAAAAAGATAACGAACCTGTTTTTATTGACTTCTGGGCAAGCTGGTGTAAAAACTGTACAACAATGGAAAAAACTACTTTCAAAAATAAAGATGTTATTAAAAAATTAGAACATTATATCATTGTTAAATTTCAAGCTGAGCGTCCCGATGCGGAAAATATTAAAAAAATTCTTGATCATTATGGTATTCTTGGGCTTCCAACTTATATAATTTTACAACCCGTACAAAGATAATGAAGAGATTTTTAAAGTATTTGTTTATAATTCTTGTGGTTGGGTTAGTGGTTATTTTCAGTTTATTATGCTCAAATATAGTTTTTAAGCATATTACTATATCATTAATAAATTCTTTTGTTCCTGTTAAAGTTAAAGTTGAAAAATGGTCGTTTAAACCCTGGAAATCTATTCACGCAAAAGGATTGATTGTTGCCGATGTATCAAGTGAAACCGGCATTACTAATTTTTATTTATCCGCTAACTCGCTTGATTTAAGTTATAAGCCCCTTTCGCTTTTTTCTGATGTCCCGTTTTTTTCTCTTGTAGAGGTAAATGATGTAAAACTTATTACAGCTACTCATAAAAAGCACATTAACAAAGCAGAAAAAAAACATTTTCCTGAGAAAAAAAAGTGTTCTCAAAATAATAATGTCGCAAAAATTAATTCTATCCCGGATTTTCCCGTATTTATTAAAAAAATAGTAGTTAGAAATTTTTCTTTTAGTCATGTAGATAATGATAATAAATCATTCGGTATCGCTGATTTTAACTTTGCAGGAATTAATATCGGACCAAAAAATTCAGGGTCTGCTCTTGTAAGCGGCTCACTTTTTTATAATGATGCCAAAAATGTTTTTGTAAATTATATCCCGTTTGCATGGGAAATGAATTATACTGTTAACAAATCACTTGTTCCTGATTTGTTCTCTTCAACTTTACTCATTTCAAATGTTACCGGCCGGGCGGAAAACTTGAATTTATCACCTCTGGCAGCTGAATTAAATATTGACACGGTAAAAGACGGTGATTTTTTAAATATTTCTAAATGTCTGTTGAAAAATTATTGGAACGGGGATAAAATCGCAACGATGTCGATTACCGGAAAAGTGAATATTATAAAAAAATATATTGATTGTCAGGTTCGTGCAGAAATATGGTCAAATAGTGTTTATCAGGCAATTATGGACTCTTATAAATCTTTCGATATAAGTCAAAGTCATATTAGCGGAGTTTTTAATTTTAATGTTGACGGAATAGCTGAAAAGCACAAGCTGGACGGGAATTTTAAATTAAACAAAATTGCCATTTCAAAACATCCAAAACTCCCGCCAATTAATTTTGCCGGTATATTTAATATTGAAGTTGATAATAAAACGCAAAAAATTAAACTTAATAAATTTAATTTTTTAATTGAAGATAAAAAAAGACAGTTGGCTCAGCTCAAAATTACAAATCCGTTTTGGTTAAGCATTGACAGGAAAAATAAAAAAGCGGCAAATACAAACGATAATGCTAAAATAAGCTTAACCGCGCAAAAATTTAATCTTAAATATCTTGATAATTTGATAAATAAAAATAACATTAATTTTGACTCCGGAGAAGTAAGTGGGGAAATTATTTGTAATGTATTAGGTTTTGGAGAGAAAATTGATGTCAATAGCTCTATAAACGCAGAGAAAATTAATTTTTCGCTCAACAAAGCAAAATGGGAAAATCTTGGTGTTAAATTAAAAATTGACGGCAATATTAAAAACCTTAACTCTATTTCTATTTCACAATTTAATAACTCCTTCTCTATAAATAAAAAGAAAGCAGGAGAAATAGCCGCGGGAGGATTTTATAATATTCAGTCCGGTAAAGAAAAAATAGCAATCGCCGCAACAGGAATTTCCGGAGAATTGGTTTCACCTCTGCTTGACACAAAAAATAAAAACAAGAAACTTAATAGTTTAGTTTTCAGTTTAAAAGTTTTATCTGAGCAAACGGAAAACATAAAAAACAGAAAACTTTCTATTTATTTGAACGCCGATAATTCAAAACGGGTATTAAAAAGCGACTTAGAAAAATTCTCTTTAAATATTAATGCTGACATTAATTCCGATAAAGTAATATTTAATAAATGCATCTTGACGGCTTATCCTGGAAAATGGGATGATAATACTCTGAAATTAACAGGTGAGTTTAATTTTAAGAAAAGTGACGAGCCATCTGATTTAACTATTCAGTCAAGGCGATTTGATGCCACATCATTATTTAACACGTTTTTACCATTAGAAAAAGAAAAGAAAAGAAAAGCCAAAAAGGAAAAAAATATTGAGAAAAAAAACGTAAAGAAAAAGGAGGATAATGACTCTAAAGAACCGGCCCCACCTAAATTACAGTTTGTTAATGTAATTTTAAAAACACACATCGATGAATTTGTTATAAGAAAAATGACCGCAGCTCCTCTCAGTTTCGATTTTATTATGAAAAATAATAAATTTAATTTCCAAACACATAATATGACTGTCAATGGCGGGAATTTCGACTTGAAAGTGCAAGCGGATGTTAATGTAACAGGTTATGTTTACTCTTCAACTTTGAAAACAGAAAATATACCTTTAAATCCCGCTTTGGAAACATGGGCGCCAAAGATAAGCAATAGAATTTTAGGGAATCTTGATAGTGATATTTCTATGTCCGGAAAAGGATTTTCTTCTACAAATATTATTAAACATTTTAAAATTAATTCTAAAATTTTTATGAATGACGGCCATTTGGAAGATGTGCCTTTATTGGTTTCTCTCTCTAAAATGTTGAAAATTGATAATCTTTCTGATTATTCATTTTCAAAATGCTCAATGAAAATAATCTCACAGAACGGTACAAATTATATTAAAGATATAAGCATCGAAGGCGATACAATAAAAATAGGCATTGATGGTGCTGTTGCTTTTGATAATACACTCGATTTAGATGTTTATCTCGCTCTTAGCGGCAGAGAAATCGCAAATATTTTTTCACGGAATAATTCAAAAATCAATATGCCGTTCTCCGGCACTTTAGATAAATTCTATAAACTTCCAATGCCTATAAAAGTCGGCGGAAGAATGGATAAACCGAAGCTTCAGACAAATATCAAAGAATTCATTCCAATGTTAATAAAAATGATGGGACCGGATGTGATAAAATCTTTCGGCAAATTGTTTAGTAAAGATAAAACTGAATCAGATAAAGCTAAAAAAGAAGGCGTTGAACTCCTTCAGGGGCTGTGGAATGAACTTCAAAAACATCCTATTGATTCTCAAAAAACACATAACCTTCCACATAGATCTAAATAATTAATGGATGCTCAATTCCCTACTTTTGACGACTGCGAACAAGTTTTTCTCGTTGGATTTAATACAAAAGAAAATGTTGTCGCGGGAAAAAATGTAAGTTACGATGAATTAAAAAGTCTTACTAAAACAGCCGGCGCGGAACCGATTGACGGTTATATTTCTAATCAGAAAACTATTAATCCCGCTTTCTATATCGGCTCGGGTAAAGTTACTGAAATAGCTGAAATCTGTAAACAAAAAGAAATTCATGCTATCATTTTCGATATTGACCTTTCTCCCGCTCAAACCAAAAACCTGGAAAAAGCTATCGAAGTGAAAATTATCGACCGAACTACTCTAATTCTTGAAATCTTCGCTCAACGGGCACGCACAAACGAAGGTAAAGTGCAGGTTGAACTTGCTCAACTCGAATATCTGCTGCCGCGACTTACAAATATGTGGACTCATCTTTCCCGGCAATACGGCGGATTAAGAACCCGCGGTCCCGGAGAAAAACAGCTTGAATCCGATAAAAGAATAATTCAATCACGAATTCGCAGGCTAAACGGTCTGCTGTCCAACATAAGAAAACAACGGGCAACACAACGAAAACGAAGAAAAAAAATACATCTGCCCGTTATCGGTATCGTTGGATACACAAATGCCGGGAAATCAACTTTTTTGCACTCTCTTACAAATGCGGATATTCTTATTGAAGATAAATTATTTGCCACTCTTGACCCGACAACAAGGTCATATCAATTTCCCACAGGTGAAAAATTTCTTTTTGTCGATACCGTCGGCTTTATAAGAAATCTGCCGCATAAACTCGTTGAGTCGTTTAAAGCAACTCTGGAAGAAACTAAAGAAGCAGACCTTTTACTGCATATCGCAGATGCTTCCGCGCCGGATCTGAAATCACAGATTGACGCTGTAAATTCCGTGCTTGAAGAGATTGGCGCTAAAGATAAACCTGTTTTACTTGCTTTAAACAAAATTGATGTTCTTTCTCACAAAGCAAAAAAAGATTTACAAGCTGAAAATGAAGATACTATACTTATTTCCGCAAAATATAATTATGGCTTTGCGGATTTATTTGAAAAATTACGCGCTCTGCTGAAACCGGATGATAAAAGAATAAAATTACGCCTCCCTCCTCATAAATCCGAACTTTTAAGTAAATTATATAAATATGGGAAAGTTCTCTCTGTTGAGTATCTTGATGATTACATATCGGTTGACGCTTTTGTACCAAAAAACTTAACCGACCAAACCAGAAAATTCAGAGTTAAAAAAAATGATTAGAAATTTGACAAAAAATGTGACCGACGTTGCTGCGACCGGAGGTTTTCGGGCGTGCCC
>JAOZSF010000352.1 GCA_029939815.1 bacterium | reverse complement strand
TTCATCAGGAGCAAGTTTATTAGTTGGATATAATGGAGCAGTATAATCTAATTTTGTAATTTGTCCTGCCGCATCATAACTAAACTGAAGATTAATTATTGTTCCGGCGGGACCGGCAGTATATTTATTTGTCAATCGGGAAGCATTATCGAATTTCAATGAAGTATCAACATTATTAGCGCGAGAAATTCCTGTAAGTCGAAAATCATTATCATAACTAAAATCTATTTGAGCGGAAGTTAAAGAATCAGTTACTTTCGTTAGCAATCCGTTAGTGGGATTGTAAGTATATGAAATTATAACCGCTCCATTATTATATTTTACTTTTTTAACTATGCCGCCGGGACCGTAAACAGTGCCAAAATTCAAACCATTTTGAATCGTGTTAGTTATTTGGCTTTCTTCATCGCGTTCAAAAGAGATTTTATTTGCAGTTAATAAATTATTTAATTTGTCGTGAGTAAATTGTAAATGCGTTCCGTCAGAATAATTCAAATTAGTAATATTACCGGCGGAATCGAAAGCGATAGCAAGAGTAGAAGAATCCGGATAAATTATTTCATTACGTCTGCCAAGCTGGTCATAACCAAACTCCCATGAATTAGAAATCGGGTCGGTAATAGATTTCAATCGTCCGCTATTAGAATAATCAAAAAGCCATTTATTGCTGTTAAGGTCGATAATTTGCTGTAGTAAGCCAAGATTATTCCAGTTATAGCTTGCGATACTGCCATCAGGCAATTCCACTGAATTTA
The DNA here is from genome assembly GCA_029939815.1 of bacterium. GTDB lineage: Bacteria > Auribacterota > UBA3054 > UBA3054 > B51-G9 > B51-G9. The sequence goes on along the minus strand of JAOZSF010000352.1, from coordinate 2,335 downwards.
TCAGCCCTCGACTGTTATAAGTATTCCGCGTTGTTCTGCCAAGAGCATCGCTAAACGCAGTTGGTCTCACCATAGAATCGCTTTGCATTGTCGCAATATTGTTTAAGGCATCAACAACGCCTGTAGAATGTCCGAGAGAATCGATAAGGAATTTTGTGGCAAACCCCATAGACGTTTTATTTGTAATAATATTTCCTTCAGCATTATACGAGATTAACTGAGTTTGCCCGCCATAATTAATACTATCCGGCCAGCCGCGCGGATCGTATCCTAAAACAGTCGCGATATTGTTTTGATTTGTAGATATTGACAATCTGCCCAAAGAGTCATAAGCATACGTGTCAACATATCCAAGAGAGTTTGTGATTGCAACAACACGGTCCATCAAATCATAAACAAAAACTGTTGAATTACCGTTTGGGTCAGTTACTTTTATAAGATTTCCGTTTGCGTCATAAAAATATAAAAATGAGTTGCCGGCGCCGTCAGTCGTTTTAGTTATCTGATCATTCAAATCATACTCGAAACAATTTGAACTGTTGTTTGGATATTGGATTGATGAGAGTCTGAAAAGATTATCATAAAAATATTCGGTTGTGCCGATGCCGGAATCGGAATCTGTAGCGGTAGCCAACATACCGTTTGTAGTATATGTAAAAGTCTGAACTCCGCCCGCGGGATTTGTAATAGTTTGGATTTGTCCCTTGAGATTATAAATGAACCACCATTGGTTCCCGGCTGCATCGGTTAAGTTTTTGATATTTCCTTTAGAATCATATTCAGATAAATCGAATGTGCCGTCGGGATAATTTTTTCGCGTTTGATTATAAAATGTAAAAGTAACTGTTTCAGCCGCATTCAAAGGATTAGTAAATGTCTGATTTTGCGATGTGTAAATGTAACTTATCGCATTCCCTAAAGCATTTGTAACAGATGACAGTTTTCCGGTTTGTTCATGATAAACAAAAAAAGTTTTGTTACCTTCGCGGTCGGTTAAACTTGCCGGTTGTTCTCGTGTGGTTTGAGTAAAAACATATTGATTTGATAGTTGGTCGGTAACAGTTTTAGGAATACCATCTTCATAAAAATGGTCAGCAATAACTACGGTTCCATCCGGATAATTCATTGTGGCATTTGCAGGAGTTTCGTAGTCAATAATCATCGTATTTCCATAGGCATCAGACTGTGATTTAACACGGGACCATTTATATGTATTTGTATAAGGTGCATTACCATTAGGCATTTCCCAGCGCTGGATAAATTGTGTTTCTGTAAACTTTTGACTGTAATAAAAACGATGCGGCTGCCCCATTGCATCTGTAATGACATGAACCAGATTATTAGAATATTGAAAATGGACAGTCCTGCCGGCATGATCAGTTACAGATTCTACTCTGTCGCTTGTTATGTTTGTATAAATTAAATCAATTTGCCGGCCAAGTCCATCGTCTATTTGAATAGGATATTTACTGTCGCCAATGTATGAATAAGTAAGTTGGTTTCCGTTGCAATCAATTTTCCAACGGAGCCTCGCATCAAATCCGCCACCAAAAGTATTTTTTTCAAAAATATAAACAAGTTTTTCCATTGGATCCATCAAATAGAAACAGCCATTAGAAATAGAAGAACCTGTTTCCTGAAGTTGATATAAAATTTTGGAATTATCAACTACTTTCCACTCACCCGCTATTTTTTTGAATGCTAATCTGTTATCACCTTCATTAAAACAGCGAACGTAAAGATTTGTACCCGAAAACGACGAATAAGTTCGTCTTATATAAGGAATGTTATGATCAAATTTATAACCTAAAGCACCGCCGGATTGCTGACCGGTATGGTAGAAAGCAGTATATTTCAAAGGCAAAGGGCCACCAAGATTCAACAACGGAATTTTGAAATAATAACTGCATGAATTTGCGTCAATAGGATCGCCGGGCACATAACACGCTCCCTGCGTTCTGGTTCCTTTTTGTGGAATTGAAGGGTCGGCATTAATTAATGCTGTTGACATAATCAATACAAAATTTAGTGATATGAACAGAACAAATTGTTTGTGAATTAGAGTTAAAAATATTTTCATTTTGTTTAAGTGTTATATAAATTAAAAAAATTAATTCAATTTTTTCTCTCTTTTAAATAATAAATTACAAATTATATTTTGACATTAGACAAATAACAAATCAAACCCCGCATACGCCGGACATTCTTCTGCTTTTTGTATATATAGCTAATGCGAATCCTATATTTAAAATCAAAAACACCGCTGGTTCAGGTATAGCCGAATATGCACCCATATCGGCTTCGTTTCCTCGCAAACGAGCTTCGCCGGATAAAT
>JAOZSF010000351.1 GCA_029939815.1 bacterium | reverse complement strand
CTTTCGATGGATCCGGGAAGCTCGCTTACTGTTACTTCAGAAAAAACTTCCGGCGATGCAGACATTTCTGTTTCGGCCGGCGCTTCAAGAACTTTTGATTCAGGTAACTGGAGTTCTTATCAAACTGTTACTCTCTCAGGAGGCGAGGACGGTGATATTGAAAACGGCACCGCCATTATTTCTTGTTTTGCAACCGGACTTGATACTCAAATAGTTACCGCCACGGAAAATGACAATGATTCTGTTGCTCTTCTTGTTACTCCGGTCGGTTTAATAGTTGACGAAGGTGACTCTACAACTTTTAACTTAAAACTTACCGCTATTCCTCCGGATTATTCTACTGTTCAGGTCTTTCGTGTTTCCGGCGATACTGATTTATCTGTTTCTGCTGGAGAATTCCTGGTCTTTGATTCAAGTAATTACAATACCGACCATCCGGTTACTATTTCCGCTGCTGAAGATGATGACAAAAGAAACGGTGAAGCAAGATTCAAATGTCACCCGCTTTTCCCAAACACTGACGGTCCGGTATATTTTAACGCGGTTGAAAAAGATAATGATGTTATCAACGCTTCTTTTCAGGACGGAGTTAATGGTTATTCCGGAACAATCGATACCGATATTAGCGAGTGGAATAAAACTTTAAACAGAGGCGCAAAAGATTACGGATATATTCAAACCAAAAGAGCTTCTTTAATCAAATGGGATTTGACAGATATTCCGAATACCGCTTATGTTGCTTCAGTTACTATTTCTCTTAACTTAAGACCGGAAGACGACACATGCACCATTTCCGCTTATGCACTAAATACTCCATGGGTGGAAGGCGATAACACCTCCGGTTCAGGGGCTGATTGGAATACAAGCGATGGTTCCACTCCTTGGGACGCGGGCGTTTCAAACAGTGCCGACAGGGGCGCACTTGTTTATCAAACTACAAATCTCGCCGCACGTGGTTCGGGGCTTGATACTTATTATGTTTTTAATTTAAACGAAGCCGGGGTCGCTTATGTTCAGGATTGCATTAATAATCCTTCGACAAATTCCGGGTTCATTTTTCAAAATTTAGAAAACAATGAAAATTCTTTTATTACATATAAAGAAAATTCCACTCCCGCCAAAAGACCGAAAATTTCTATTGGGTATTATTTCGACGCGGTCGCACCGACAAATGCTTCTGTAATCATAAATAATGGTGATGCAGAAACAACTAATTTTGTCGTTGAGCTAAATTTATTTGCGGAAAATCCAGCGCCGGTTGATATGCAAATCTCTGAACTAGCAGATTTTTCCGATGCTAATTGGATAGAATATCAAACTAATTACTCTTGGACTTTCGCAATTCCATTTGGAATAAAAACCATTTATTCACGTTTTTCCGATGGCGGCGCCGCTGTCAGTAGTACGGCAAGTGATGAAATTGAAATTATTCCGGAACCATTTCTTGCCTTTTATTTTTTAACATTTATTATTTACTCTCGTAAACTTTTTTGGGTGAAATAAAAATGATGATATATGCTCATTTATCAAAAGTACAGGATTTTTCATTATTTACACATTTTTATTCTGAAATTACTGATTTATTGAGCGGATTTACTATTCTCTTGTTAAATGTATTATGATAAAATATTTGCGAAGTTGAAAATCGGGTAAAAATACCCTTGTAATAACTTAATTTTAACAATCTAAAAAAGGAGAAAAAAATGAAAAAAATTATTACTCTAATCGTAATCTTAGCTGTCGCAATAACTGCAAACGCTCAGATGATCAAAGACAAAGGTTTCACAGAAGATAATGAAACTTGGAATACTGGCATGAACAATATGCCTACCTTAGCCGGAAGAGATGGCTGGACATTGTATACCACAAGCATGGAATACGATAGTGCAAATGACTTGGCTCGAAGAACAAATGATGGTAATTCATCTCCGCGCGGTATGTGTCAGGCTACTACAGACACATCCGGTACATGGGCATCAGGAATGAAATTAGTGGTTTCATATCAGGCAGCAACTAATGTTGGAACTCTTTATATCCAGACTTGGGGATCCGATGATACAACTTGGGGCGGCGGATTAAGAACCGGCGATAATAATACTCCAAATAATGCAACTGATCTCGGCTCCATAACTACAAATTTACCAGATGGAGCCAGTGGTAATTTTGTAATTGATGTTGATGACTGGTCAAGTTACACTTATTTTGCAACGAGAATTCTTCTTCAACGTACAACTTCTGTTAATCCGCCTTTAAATATGGAATTTACTAATGTAGAAATAATTCCTGAGCCGGCTGCTTTGGGTCTTCTTGCTCTTGGAATTCTTGCTTTTATTCGCAGAAAATAAATTATTTGGATTATTAAAAGTATTTTAAAAATATTACAAATACTACAAATAACTTAAGCCGTGTCGTTTTATTACGGCGCGGCTTTTTTTGGAGAAAAAAATGAAAAATATTATCAAATTCGGAGTTCTTATCTGCGTTATGTCATCCCCTATTTTCGCAGGACTCGTCATTGACGCGGAAATGAATGATCAGATCGTTCTCGCAGATACTATCGGCAATTCTAATAATTATTATGAGTTCAGCGAGTACACTTCACAACTATGGGTCGCTATTGATTATCATGCTACAACTAATGTCGGCGGGGAAGTAAGAGTGCAGGTAACTGCTGAACGCGCTGTTGGGGTTGTGATTGATGACAATGCCGCCTCAATCGGCGATTTATGGAATTACACTATTGATCTCAGAAATGAAAACTCAGGCATTGACGAAAGCAGTACCATTACTCTTATTGTTCAAGGTCTGCCTGACCCGTGGAGTTCTACCGCGTGGAAAAATCGTATCGCCGCAAGTTGGTGGACTTTTGATGAAGGTGTCGGTACTGAACTGCTGAACCTATCTATTGACCCGATGTCTGTCAGCTCTGAATGGACTACTTTTTCTGGTGATTTAGACCTCGGTGCCGGGTATGAGTATATTGCATACGCGTTAAGATTTTCCAACATTGGCAATTTCAATTCAAGTCTCAGAATTGACAACATGGATATTATTTCCATTCCGGAACCGGCGCTTCTCGGTTTGCTTTGTCTTGGGCTTCTTGGATTTATCC
>JAOZSF010000350.1 GCA_029939815.1 bacterium | reverse complement strand
AAATTGTAAAATTAATAAATTAACAAATTACTAAATTAATTATGCGCTCTAAATTACCTCCTTTTATTTGTTTTATCTGCGGGATCATTCTTTTACTGCAATTCTTCTCGCCGTGGGACCCAGTCGAAAAAGATATGCTCGAATGGGTCGGAAATTCAACCCAGGTTGTCGGGGTGTTCGCGCTTGCAATTGGAATTGCAAGTTTGGTTCACATGCACGGAAATAAAATTAAAAGAAAAATGCCCGGGTGGGGTTTTAGTCTGATAACACTACTTTGCGTTGTTGTTGTTGCAACTATCGGCTTAATTCCTGCAAATAACCTCAAATACAAAAGTCCAACTGTTGCCAAAGCCGACATTTTCGGTGAAACAAATTTATTTGTTGAAACTACTCACACTTTATTTGGTTTTCAAACCGACTCTTCTTTTACAAACACGATTGTTGCAGGCAAAAAAGTTCCTGTCAATAAAAAATCAGTTCCAATGTTTGACTGGTTCTATAACTATATTTTTGTGCCGCTGTCAGCTACAACTTTCTCACTTCTCGCTTTTTATATTATGTCCGCGGCATACAGAGCTGTTCGCATTAAATCATGGGAAGCCGGTTTGCTCCTCGCTGCCGCAATTATTGTTTTGCTTGGTCAGGTTCCGATAGAGCAAATACCTTTTGTGGGAAAATTTATTGCCTGCGGCTCCATAAAAGGTATCTCCACTTTCGAGTACCTAAAAGGCATTATCCTTGACTTTCCGAATACCGCTGCCAAAAGAGGCATTATTATCGGTATCGCTCTCGGCGGATTAGCAACAAGTATAAAAATTATTTTCGGAATTGAAAGACCTTACATGGGAGGACAGGGATAATCCGTCTTTGACGGATATTGCGCTTTGCGCAATGGTAATCAGTAATCAGTAATCGGTGTAAGGGCAATCCCTTGTGGTTGCCCGGTAAGTCTACTAACTACGAACTATAAAATAAATGAACGACAAACAAAACAAAGAAAGCTCAACTTTTATTCCTCCCAAAAAATCCTGGTGGGAAAAGAACTATCGTGCTGTAATTTATATTGCCGCATTTCTTGCGGTTCTTGGCGGAATGTTTTCTAATAAGCCCATGCACTTAAATGTATCTTCGGCAGCAAAAGGACTTTATGAATCTGTTGAGGCAATTCCAAAAAAACGTCAAAAAACAATTGCCGAAGTGGAAGAAAAATTAAAGCAGGCGGAAAAAGATAAAGATGATAAGAAAACCCGCGAACTGAAAACATATCTGACTCGTCTTAAGCTTAATACAAACGGCGTTCTTTTGATATGCTTCGATTTCGATCCGAGTACTGCGCCGGAACTAAAACCTATGGCTGTATCCCTTCTTCGTCAAGCATTTAAAAACGGCATTAAAGTAATCGGCAATGTTGGTTACAATGTTATTTCGGCACAGCTTGCTCAAAATATTATTGAAAACATTGCTCATGAATCATCCGATAAATTCCAGCCTAAAAAGGCGGGAAAAGATTATGTATTTCTCGGATTCAGACCTAACGCTTTTATGGTTTATATGCAAATGGGTGAAAGCATTTTATCAGCTTATGAAACCGATTACGCGGGTAATGATTTAAATACTCTGCCTATTATGAAAGGCGTGCACGATTTTAGTGAAATTGAAGATATTGTTCTTCTTTCCGGTTATGTCGGCATGCCGGAAATCTGGATGAATGTCGGCAAAACTAAATTCGGGAAAGATGTTGGTCTCGGCATGACAGCTGTTTCCGCTGCTGATTATTACCCTTATATTCAGTCAAAACAAATTACGGGACTGCTTGCCGGACTGCGCGGCGCCGCGGAATATGAAACGGAATTGAAATCTCTCGGCAGCGGTGTTAAAGGCATGCGCTCACAGCTTTACGCACATTCGCTTGCGATACTTCTCATTGTAATTGGCAACATCGAATTTTTTATAAGTAAATTCAGAAAAAAAAGGAAATAATATGATACCTGATACTTTTATTGATCTCACAGGAATATGGGTCGCCGCTTTGCTTACTCTTTGCGTCTTCTCGTTTCTGATAAAAGATAATTTTATGTTTAAACTTACCGAAGCAATATTCGTTGGTGTGAGTGTTGGTTACGGAATTGTTCTTACTTATCAAAACGGAATTAAACCGAAAATTGAAAAACCGCTCATTAAATATGTTCACAACCTGAAAGTTGATAAATCCGCGGTTACAAATACCATTATCACCGAAATTAATTATTTCGTAAAATCAAACAAACCAACTAATGAAGTGCAACTTGCCGCATGCGCGGAAATTCCATTCAATGAAAACGGCTTTTTTGTTTTAATGAATGAAACACTCACCCGTTCATCACTTGATCTTGCTAATCAACCGGATGTTTCCGCAGCGGTACAAAACGCGTTAAATAATTCGACATTAAACATGAAAAATATTTTCGCGTTGGAAAATTCAGCAAAAAAATATACTAAAACTTATAAAACAGTTTCACTTTCAAGAAATTTATGGGTCGCTTATATTATTTTCTCACTCTTTCTCGGATTGCTTTTCCTCTCACGCTTCTCCCCAAAACACGCCTGGATCTCAAGATATCCAATGGCGTACCTGCTCGGCATAGGTGTTGGAATGGCTATGCCGCTGAATTTTCAGACACAAATTCTCGGGCAAATTCAAGCTTCGATTATTCCAATAGTTCATACTGTTAGCGGAACAATCGACTGGGCAAAAACTCTCGGAAATATTTCTTTGATTGTCGGAATTTTAAGTGTATTATATTACTTCTTCTTCTCTCTTAAAAAAGAAGACGTCTTCTCACGGGGATTAACTAAAGTCGGTATCGCTTATCTGATGATCGGGTTCGGCGCGTCATTCGCCTTTACAATCATGGCACGCGTTTCCCTGCTGATTGGTCGTGTGGAATTCTTAAAAGAAGAATGGATTATGGGAACGATAAGATATTTTGGGTTTTAGATTAGAGCAAGCATCCCGCGCACGCGGGATGGATTTCAGATTTTGGAGTGCAGTCTAATGAAATAACGTGCGCTTGTCGCACGGTCATAAAGACTCGATAGCGTCATTTACTGCGTTGGCGAGTTATCGACAAAA
>JAOZSF010000349.1 GCA_029939815.1 bacterium | reverse complement strand
GAGAATGAATTAGATAAATTTTTCACTCCAAGCACTTTTTAATTTGCTACTTTTCTGCCCGTTTCCGATCAAAACCAATAGATGTAAGAAAAGATCTTGCAATAATCATGTGCCCTGATTTATTAGGATGAACACGATCACCACATAGAGACTGAGTTGGTCGATGAGCCAGATACTTATCAAATGCAGACTGCACATCAACAAAAACAGCATTGAACTCTCCGGCGAGTTTTTTTACAACTGCACTGTACTCATCCATCCGTTTTCTCATCGGGTCAGACAAACTCGTTTCCAAGTAATAAGGAGTCATTAGTACAAGACCTTTAAGATTTTTTCGTGTTTGTTCCAGAAGGTTACGATAAACAGTTTCATATTGGTCGATTGTAACCTGATCGGGATTGAGATAATCATCAAATTGCCGCCATACATCGTTAATACCAATCATTATTGAGAGCCAATCCGGAGTTAAGTCCAAAACATCTGTCTGCCAGCGTGCAGCGAGATCTGTTACTCTGTTTCCACTGCCGCCTGTATTAAGAACTGTTATTCCGCGTTCGGGATAAAAAGCCGCAAGAAGTGCATCGATAAAAGCAACATAACTTTCACCCAAGCCGGCACCGAAGCCGACCGGTCGTGCACGATTGCAATCTGTTATAGAGTCACCGATAAATCGGGATTGTGAACCTGACCCCTATTTTTTCTTATTAAATAACCTGTTTGGAGTCCAAACAGGCTACTTTTTCAATATTAGTGGCTTAAAAATTTTTGCGGGATTGGCGCCTTGGCAAAATAATTTATTGCGGTACTATTGAATATCGAAAGCGCAAAGCGGGAGCTATGCGCAACAATCCATTAATCCAACAATCCGGGGTATTTTGTTTCTCCGGAGACAATTGTGTGAAGTGGTTTTCCAAAAACATCCCATCCGTCAAAAGGACAGTTTTTAGCTTTTGAATAAAATTTATTTACATCAATCGTGTATTGATTTTCCGCGTCCCAAATTACAATATCCGCATCCGCACCGGGAACTAAAGAACCTTTATTCTTTAAGCCGATAACGTTTGCAGGTCCGGCTGTAAGAACTTCAATCATTCTTTCGAGCGGGATAATATTTTTCTTAACAAGTTTTGTGTAAACAACAGGCAGCGCTGTTTCTAAACCGATTACCCCGTTCGCCGCGTAAGCAAATTCAACATCTTTTCCTGTTGAGCCGTGCGGAGCGTGATCGGTTGCAATTGCATCGATTGTTCCATCAACAATTCCCTCTATAAGCGCTTGTCGGTCTTTTTCCGAACGAAGCGGTGGGTTCATTTTAAAGTTTGTGTCAAATTCGCAAAGAGCTTCATCGGTTAAAGTTAAATGATGAGGCGTAACTTCGCAGGTGATTCTTACGCCGCGAGCTTTTGCTTCACGAATCATTCTCACTCCGCCCGCAGTTGAAAGATGAGCGATATGAATACGTCCGCCTGTATATTCAGCGAGGATAATATCTCTTGCGATCATAACATCTTCACAAACTGAAGGAATACCTCTCAAGCCGAGTTTCGTGGAGAAAAAGCCTTCATTCATTGTTCCGTCATTTACTAATTGCAGGTCTTCACAATGATTGATAACGGGGATATCAAACATTCTTGAATAATCAAGAACTGTGCGCATAACCATAGCATCATGAACCGGCGAACCGTCATCGCTAATCGCTACAACACCTGCTTCAACAAGTGCGCCGACGTTAGTCATTTCAACGCCTTTTCTGTCAATAGTAACCGCGCCGATCGGAAAAACATTTGCGAGATTAACTCTGTCAACTTCAAGATTTATAAATTTTACAATTGACGCGTGGTCGATTGTGGGAGACGTGTTCGGCATACACGCAACGGAAGTAAACCCGCCTGCAACGGCAGCTTTGCACCCTGTCTCAATAGTTTCTTTGCCTTCCTGTCCCGGTTCCCGCAGATGGACATGGATATCAATAAAACCCGGTGAGACGAAAGCACTTTTTGCGTCAATTTTTTCGTCTGCTTTTAATGATTCTTCCGGAGTTCCTTTCCCGATAGAATCAATTTTTCCGTTTTTAATTAAAAGCCATCCGGTGTAATTAATATTTTGCGCCGGGTCGATTATTTTTCCGTTATAAATTAGTAAGCTCATGATGAAAGTTGTTCAGGATGAAGAGAAGTTCCGCCGGTAACAAGAAAAAGAACAGCCATGCGTACAGCAAGACCGTTTGTAACCTGCTCGAGAATAACACTGTTTGGACCGTCCGCCACATTACTCGCAAGTTCAACACCGCGATTAATTGGTCCCGGGTGCATAACGATTAAATTAGGAGACAGCATTTTTAATTTATCGGAATTTAAACCGAATAATTTTGAATATTCTTTTGAAGAAGGGAAAAGGGAGAATTTTTCTCTTTCCCGCTGAATACGAAGCATATTTACCGCATCGGCATCTTTCAGCGCGTCAATCAGATTATACGAAACATCAACGCCCATTTCTTCAATTTGCCGGGGAATTAAAGTTGGAGGACCAACGACAGTAACTTTCGCGCCGAGTTTTTGGAGTCCCCAAATATTTGACCGTGCGACCCTGCTGTGAAGGATATCGCCGACAATTACAATTTTTTTGTCTTTTAACTCTCCAAGATGCTCGCGTAAAGTGTAAATATCAAGCAGCGCCTGCGTCGGATGCTCGTGCTGCCCGTCCCCGGCGTTTACCACACTTGACTCAATATTCCGCGCGAGATACAAAGTTGATCCGGAAGCTGAGTGTCGCATAACGATAACATCGATTTTATAAGCGCAGAGATTTTTAACTGTATCGAGTAAAGTTTCTCCCTTTTTAACGCTTGAAGTCGCGATATTCATATTAACAATATCCGCGCTTAACCTTTTTTCCGCGAGCTCGAAAGAAGCGCTTGTCCGCGTACTTGGCTCATAGAAAAGATTAACTACCGTTTTTCCTCTGAGAGCGGGAACTTTTTTAATTGGCCGCGTACTGATTTCCGAGAAAGAACGGGCGGTATTAAGGATTGTAATAATTTCTTCTGCGCTGAGGTACTCGAGTCCCAGCAGGTCTTTTTTATCCCAAGACATTTAATTTGTTAATTTGTTAATTTGTTAATTT
>JAOZSF010000348.1 GCA_029939815.1 bacterium | reverse complement strand
AACGTCCAACGTCCAACGTCCAACGTCCAACGTCCAACGTCCAACGTCCAACGTCCATACGCGGGGCGCTTCGCGAGTTTCAAATCTCAAATCTCAAATCTCAACCCCATACTTCTCTATCTTCCGGTAGAGTGTTTTAAGACCAATATTTAACGCTTTCGCGGTTTGCGCGCGATTACCGTTATGTTTTTGAAGAGATTGTCTGATTGCCATTTCTTCAAGTTCATCCATAGTTTTTTCAGGTAACTTAGAACTTGCATTAATTTCCCCATTCACTCCCGAGTTTTGTGAGATTCTGTCCGCAACTAATTCCGGCGGAAGATGACTTATGTCAACAACCTGATTTTCCGGTGTCATTACGCAAAATCTTTCTACCACGTTTTGAAGTTGACGAACATTTCCCGGCCAGTCATAATTTGTCATAATATCAATTGCTTCGGAACTGATTCCGCCGAGCTTTTTATTCATTTTTTCCGTATGACCTCGGGAAAAATGATCGATAAGAAGCGGAATATCTTCTCTGCGTTCACGCAGAGGTGGAAGATGAATTGGAAAAACGCTGATTCGATAATATAAATCTTCACGAAAAGTTCCTTCAGAAATCCTTTCGTGTAAATTCGCATTCGATGCCGTAATAATACGCACATTTACTTTTAATGTTTCCGTCCCGCCAACACGTTCAAATTCCTGTTCCTGAAGTATTCTTAATAATTTGCTTTGTAAAGCCGGACTCATTTCAGAAATCTCATCAAGTAATAATGTTCCGCCGTCCGCGAGTTCAAATCTTCCGCGCCTTTGCTTCATTGCACCGGTAAACGAACCTTTTTCATGACCGAACAACTCACTCTCAAGTAAATTCTCAGAAATTGCCGCGCAATTCACCTTGATAAATGGTTTTTCTGAACGAGAACTGTGCTGATGTATCGCATTCGCTACAAGTTCTTTTCCGGTTCCGCTTTCACCGAGAATACAAACGGTCGTATCAGTCTGACCCACAAGCTTTATTTGTTCAAAAACAGACTGCATAACCGGTGTGCGACCAATCATTGTTTCAAAATCATAAGTTGATTCAACCCGCTTTCTTAAATTTTCATTCTCTCGCGTTAAAGTTTCCATCTGCAATGCCCGTTCAACAAGCGCAAATAAATGAGGAAGATGAATCGGTTTGGATACAAAATCAAAAGCGCCGAGTTTCATCGCGTCAACCGCGTTATCAACTGTTCCGTGTGCTGTGATTAAAATAACAGGGCAAATCGGAACAGCTTCTTTTAGTACACTTATTCCGTCCACACCGGGCATAACTAAATCAGTTACTACAAGATCAACTTCTTCAGATTTTAAAATTGACAAAGCTTCCCTTCCGTTAACGGCGGTTATCGGTTTGTAACCACGTTCAGCAAACGCTTCCGCGAGTGTTTCGCGACCTGTTAAATCGTCTTCAGCTATAAGGATTTTAAATTTCATTTTTTATCATAAATAATTTTAATAATTTTGATGGTCAATTAAAGGAAATGTAATTGTAAACTTACATCCCTTGCCCGGAAAATTCTCAACAGTAACTTTCCCTCCGTGAGAAAGAGCTACCTTCTTTACAATTGCGAGCCCAAGCCCGGAACCCTGTGTTTTTGTCGAATAAAAAACTTCAAAAGATTTCTTTTCTGTTTCAGCATCCATACCGCCACCGTTGTCTTCGACTGATATTTTAACTTTACCATTGGAAAGTTCACCTTTTAAAAATATTTTACCATCTTTATCAACAGACTCAAATGAATTCAAAAGTAAATTCGTGATTCCATGCCTTAATTGTCGGCTGTCAGCTGTTATTGATGTCATTTTAGGTGAACAGTCGCAATTTAATTCTATGTTCCTTTTTTTACATTCCGGCTCAAATGACTGGGCAATCTCATTTAAAAGCGCAGGCAAATTGATAGGCTTTGGTTCAAAACGACCCGGCTTGGCGTAAGTTAAAAATTCATTAAGCATATCACTTGTCCGTCCGGCCTCCCTTTGAATCCGCTCGGCTTTTTTTGAAAAAGATTCTTTTAGTCCTTCCGGAAGATTCTCAAATTTCTCTTGAAGAAGCTGGATGTTCATTCTTATTCCGTTAAGTGAATTCTTTACTTCGTGAACAATTCCGGCACCGATAATTTCGAGATGCCGACGGTTGTTTTTTTGCTGCTCGCGACTGATTCTGTTTGCGTAGCGCTCAAGAAAAAGTGACACAAACCAAATTAGCACAATCGCCAATACAATAAAAACAAGCAGTACAATGTAAGCATATTTTATTGCTATGCGTGCCGTAACTTCAATGTCAAGTATCGGTCGGGCTGCTGTCCTGGAATAACCTACTCTTAAAACACCCTGAGTAGACCCGGCCAAAACAACAGGTAAAGTAACATCACAGACTTTTTGAACAGTTCCGTTTATTTTCACACTGGAGTTTTGTACAACACAGCCTGATAATATTTTTTCATCATTTGGCGTGCTGATTCGCGCCCCTTCCTGTGAACGGTCGGAATGTAAAATCACAATACCATTTAAGTCGGAAAGAATTAAATATAATACATTGCCGCCACGGGTAAAATATAACTTGTTGTGATTGCGAACAGGTAACTTTAACTGTTCAATATTTGTATAACCATAAAAGTCCAAAAAAGAATCTATGCGATATCTGAGCTTTTGAGCCTCAGTAGCATAATATCTTTCTTCCGCTTTGGTTTCGATGCGGCGTAAATACCGGCGGTTTAAAAATTTAAACGCAGATAAGAACAGCATAAATCCTGCGGCACACAACAATATCATTTTAATTCGCATTGCACGCGTGAAAGCGGGAGCGACCGGATAATCTAAATTGTTCTTTGACATTTTTTTATGAGTTTTCAGATATAAACTTCGATATTGAGCGGTCCCACGTCCTTTCTACTTCGTTACTAAAATAACACGCGGGAAGTTCACCGCGATTACGGTGATATCGTATGCATTCACAGCAAACACCGTGCTTGTCGCAACCGCCGTATGTGCAGTTACAATCCTTTGAGTTTTTTTCTTTATTTGGGCAATCAGTCATAATTCTTGATTTTTTTATGGTGAATGGTAAATCATCATTAATTCGTAATTCGTAATT
>JAOZSF010000347.1:1481-3129 GCA_029939815.1 bacterium | reverse complement strand
ACTCCAAAAATTATTTTTGAAAAAGCAGAGAAATTACGGAAACTCGGCGCATGGGAAGCTGTTGATTTCGCGCTCGAAAAAGCAAAAATTGAAAAGCAAATTTCTTTTTGCACTTTTAAGCCGGAAAGCTTTATTCCGTTCGCTTCAAATGACAAACAAAATAAAATTTCTTATCTCGCTTTTGTTGATGAAGCGCTAAACGGCGCGGGTCAAATCCCTTCTCCTGATTTTCCTGAGGGAAACACGACTTTCTATTCCAGAATATGCAATCTGTTCGGCGAATTTAAATCATTTGACGATTACCTTGATTTCATTGATGAAACTGTTGATAACTGGCGCGCGAAAAAAGTTGTTGGAATGAAAACAGCCGCCGCGTACACAAGTGGACTGAAAATTTCTAAACCGTCATTGAAAGAAGCGGCATCCGCTTTTAGCAAACAAAATAAAATGAGTGGGGAAGATTATCGCACCGCACGAGATTATGTTTTTCATCATCTGCTTCGTGCGTGTCTGCGAAATAATTTCCCTGTTGTAATTCATACAGGATTTCAAATTTGGGGTCGCGCGAATCTCGAACAGTCAAATCCAATGCTTTTGCATAATATTCTCGTTGATCCGGATTATAAAAACTTAACTTTTGTTTTGCTGCACGGCGGAAATCCCTATACCGGTGAAACAACTTATCTCGCCGGAATGTTTCCAAATGTTATGATTGATTTTACATGGATTACCTGGATGACACCAATAAGATTCAAAAACGCGCTGTTGGAATGGTTGGCTATTGTCCCTAATCATAAATTCTGCTGGGGATCGGATAGTCAAACTCCTGAAAGTATTGTAGGGATTGACGGCATTACTCGTCGTTATATCGCCGACACGTTAGAAATGGCGGTTGCTGAAAGAATAATTGACGAAAAATACGCGTTAGAGTTTATAGAAAATTCTTATAGAAAAAATGCGGAAAAAATCTTCGGAGTGTAGGTTCAATATATCAGCACATCATTAAAACTGTCAAAACAAAAACGAAATCAAAAGGCATAAAACCTACGGAAAAGTAGCAAAATACGAAAAGGTCTTACTTTATTGTTTTCTTATTTTCCCTCCCGCATTTTCTTTTCTTTATATAAATGTCGCTGTTATTGTCGTTTATGTTGTTAATTCCGTTTTGGCACGGTTCGTGTAATAATATAAAAAATTTTTAACTCAAAATAAGGAAATATTATGCGAAAAAAACTATTGTTAATGATGACCATCATCGCCGGAATTTGTTTTACTCAAAATTCCTTCGCGGCTGAAACTACCGATATTGCAACTCTTCAAGTCGGACTCGATACCGTTTGGGTCCTGCTTGCCGCTTTTTTGTCTTTTTTATGATTGATGATCCGGTTGGTGCTTTTCCTGTTCACGGAATGAATGGAATCTGGGGAACTCTTTCTATAGGAATATTCGGACAGAAAGCTCTCGGATTAGCCGCTGACGGTTTACTCTACGGCGGGGGATTTCATCAACTCGGTGTTCAGGCACTTGGCGTTACTGCCGCAAGTTTGTTTGCCATTGCGGTCATGGGACTTGTATTTTATATGATTAAAATCACTGTTGGCCTTCGCGTTACCAAAGATGAAGAAATTAAAGGTCTCGATATCGGTGA
>JAOZSF010000347.1:0-1381 GCA_029939815.1 bacterium | reverse complement strand
ATCGGTGACGGAAAAATATTTGTCATTGAACTTGCAAAATGTATCCGTATCCGCACCGGTGAAAGCGGGAACGAAGCAATTGGATAAAGTTAAAACTTAAGCAAAAAGAAAAGAAAAAAGACAGCCGTGAGCAATTTGCTCGCGGCTGCCTAACATTAACAAAGTAATCGCCATTTTTTGTTGATTAATCTTGATGAAAAGTACCTCACTTCGACCTTTTAACCCCGATAACAAAGTGTATCGGGGCGAAGTGAGTAATGAGAAAACTAAATATCCACTAATCCAACAATCCATTCTCGACTTTGACATGTAGTACCTGATTTGAACCCCAAATCAGTTGTATATTTAACTTGGATATTAAGAATTGATATCAGATTGCTCAACAATCAATTTCCATTCATCGCCAAACTGTTCAAGGAAAAAGATTGAATAACATCTTTTAAACATGATTACCGGTAGAAAAACCACAACTCCAATGTATGGAATTGCTAAAACACAACAGGCAATACAGCAGGTTAAGCAAAATGCCGCAAGCACAAGGATTCCGATAGCGATAAATACTGCAATTTTCATCAAATAGAAAAGGACGAAATGTTTAATATTTCCAGACAATAAATCATTTCTGAAAACATGAATAGCCTCAATAATTGCGATATTTTTTTTATACATTATCGGAACAATAAAATCAGATATAATATTGTTGATAATTGAAATTGCAAAAATCAAGATAAAAAATAATGAACCGCCTACAATTATAGATGCAATCGCGTTTGTACTAAAAATTTTCCCCGTAATATCAGGCCAGGCGATTACGAGAGCAATAAATGAAACAAAAAGAAATAAAATAAGAGTCGCAAATCCAAATAAAACTCTGAAAATAAATAAACTGTTTGCGAGACGTTTAAACTGACTCCACGGCTCTTTTACAGCGGCATTGTTTCTAACTGTACAGTCAAGGAACATAAATTTTCCTCTGCTGCTAAGCCAGTTTATAACTAAAGAAACAGCAATAATAATTATAACGGCAATAATGGTAATGCCGATGATTATAAATAAATGTTCAAGAATAAAGTTCCAGATATTATGTAAAGAATTACTATTATAACTTCCGCGATTTCCGGACCTCCTGAAATTAGCACCGTTTATTCCACCGCTTTCACCAAGCAGAGATATCCAGGCGCAAAAGCCCATAACAAACCATTTCCCGATATCAAAATTCTGAAACAGAACATATTTTACCCAGTCAAAGGATTGCTGTAACGCTCTAGTAACTGATATATCATTTTTTATCATAATCAAACTCCACGTAATATTTGTTCGGTTAATAGCTTTGAACTCCTAAGATATATTATAGCAAAAGCGTTGAGAAATTAAAATGTAA
>JAOZSF010000028.1 GCA_029939815.1 bacterium | reverse complement strand
TCCTCGGGAAGAGGGACTAACAATCCACAAATCCAATAACGAAGAATAACACACCTCGTCGCTCCGCGCCACCCCTCTTGATAGAGGGGATTTAACGAATAACCTTTAGTTTCAGGATGGCTTGTTTTCCTGCCAAAGCGTCAACATCATCCGGATATTTTTTCAGAACTCTTTCATAGCATTTTAATGCTTCATTGTAATTTCTTTTTTGTAGAAAATAATTGCCGAGAGTGATAAACGATTCTTTTGTGCGAGCAGAAAACAATAAGTTTGTACCTTTGCTAATTCTTCCTTTTTCGAGATAGCATGCGCCGAGATTTGCTTTTAGCAGACGGTTTTTAGGTTTTAATTTTAAACCGTGTTCAAACATTCTTATACTTCCATCTATATCATTTATGTAAGAATATAGCAGACCGAGATTATTTGCGACAGCCCACACGTTGGACTTTTGGTTAAAGCTTTTTTCAAGATAAAATTTCGCGTCATTATATTTTCCGCGATTTAATAATGCGTATCCGTAATTAACATTCGCCCTCCAGTTATTCGGAGAAATGGTTGCACATTCCCGCCAGAGTGAATATTCAGATTTCCAAACATTATTTCTTAGTCGAGACATAAAAATAAAAGATATAATTAAGCACGCGACAAGACTTAAACTGATTATTCCCGCAGTTTTCCTTATTCGTAAAGGATGATTTAATAATTCGTATCCAATGGGAATAAAAATGGCAATTAATAAACCGGCAAGCGCTGCATAGAGTCTATGTTCAAAAATTCCATTAGGAAGGATAGAAGAAGGCATCATGAAAATATAGAACCAGAAAATGCCGAATAAAATAAAAGGTCGTTTTCGCCACATAAACAGCGCGAAACCAATAATAGATAAATGGATTGCTGAAGCGAAAAGAACATGTAAATTTGTTAAAGATGTTGACGGGTTCATCCAGAACTCAACACACTGACCATAAGGGAAAATGCACAGGCGAAGAAACCGCAGTAAAACGCGGATTTGTGTCGAGTAATAAACAATAGGGGATTCACCTGCATCGTGCCACAGCACTTCAAATGGTTTTGCAGAAAAATGAAGCGCCGGAGAAAAGGTAATAGCTTTAAACATTATTAATGCTGCAACTGCAACTGCAATTGCAGCGATGCTTGTAAATAGAATTACCAGCAGTCTGCTTTTCCAGCTTTTTAATTTTACAATCACAATATACGCTCCCATTAAAACAGGGGCAACAACAATCGTTTCTTTTGTAAGCGCACCGAGAGCGATGCAAATAAATCCGCAAAATCCCAAAAGAACTTTTGAAGACATTTTTTTTGTTGAGAATAATAAAAGGAAAAAGTAGAATGAGAGAAAAATAAACATTGTGCCAAGCAATTCAATTCTTTGAACGATATAAGTTACCGCTGAAGTTTGAATTGGATGAACCGCAAATATGACAGCAATAACCAACGCGGTAACATATCCGAAAAGTTTTTTTTGAGGATGATTTTCGAGAATTTCTGTTTGAATAAAAAGACGGCAGGTAATCAGGTAAATAAGCAGAGAGTTAATAACATGGATAATAAAATTAACGATATGCCATCCTAAAACGTTATAACCGCAGAGCTTGTAGTTTAGAAAAAATGTTACAAAGCCGAATGAACGTTGTTTTCGAAGCAGAATCAACCGCCAAAGACTAATTGAGTCGTAGTCATAATCAACAATAGCGTGAAAATCATCAAGATGCCATGCGCAATAAAAACTATTGTAATATGCGATAAAAGCTGCGACAATAATAATCAGGGGGAAAATTATTGAACGGAAGCGAGGAAGATATTTTGAAGATGATAGATTCATTTGAGAGTTAAACATGACCAATGAGTACATTGTTATTTCATTATGCTTGTTGAATATTTTTCTGTTAAATTATGATTACGGATTGCTTTTTCTTCCTATTATATAAAGAACAGCCGTTTTGTTTGATGAAATAGGGACATAAGAAATGCCGGCATCATCGAGTTGCTTTTTAACAGTATCTGTGATAAAAAAATAAGTTGAGTCGCCATATAAATCTAATTTATCCTGTAATTTTATTTTACGCTTTTTTATAAACGGGTTGGTGAAATTGTAATATCTAAGAATTTCCTGCCATGTATATAAATCGTCTGTGAGCAGATTACTTCCCGGTGGACAAATAAGCAGTAAAGTTTCTACATCGAGTTGGTTTTTTTTAAGAAGCAGGTCATTATTTTGAGTTACTGAGTTAAATAAAACCAGAGAGGCGTAAATTACCGACAAAAGAATTCCAATCGATTTTTTGTAATTCCATATCCATATTAATCCTATGCCGGACAGATAAGCAGTGAGCATAAAGAACAACCAGTATTCTCCAATAATATTTGGTGAATAAATATGCGCTTTTAAAAGAAAAGAAGCGATTAAAGCGATGGTAAAAAATACGGCAACACGGAATTTTTTCAAAAAAAGAAAGATGATTCCGAAAACACTTAGAAAAACTCCTGCGTATGACAATTGCCGGCATGTTTCAAAAAAAAGTTGCGGCAGTCTATAAGTGAAAATTATTTTTGGACTTGCGATGAAATAATTTGACCAGAATTGTTCGTTTAACGCCATTAAACACAAACGTTTAAGTGAAACATTATGACGAACATATTCTAAAACAGGTGCCCCTTGATGAGAACGAATATAAATAAATGAATATATGCCGAAGCCGATTACCAATCCTATTAAGCAGGCAAACCATGTTGATTTTTTTTTCCAGACATCAGGTTTTACGGAAATTAAATAAATAATTACGATAGGGGATAACCATAAGCAAAGAGGAGAATGTCCGGCACCAATAAAAGTAACAATTAATGAGCTCCACAAATCGGATTCTTTTTTATTGATAGTCCATCTAATAAGAAAAAATAAAAGAAGCGCAATAAGGAAGTAACTCATTGCTCCGGGACCGGCTTCGGTTGAGCGAGTCCAGAAAAGTCTGCTGAGAGCTAATGCGGCAGTAGCAGCAAAGCTCAAACTTCTTGCGGAGCCGAGATAAACCAAGCAGCGCCTGAAAATGGTTAAAGTCCCTGCAGCGAAGAAAGCGGATAAAAGATTAGTTTTAGTTGCAATGGAAATTGGCAACGGGATATGTGTCCATAACCAGTTAATAATAACGTAGAGAGGATAGCCCGGTGAATGCGGAACTCCGAGAATAAAACCGATGTATTGAAATTTAGTTGTATCACCAGGTGATTCGCTACCGGCCACTCCTTGGTGTAGCGTAAGTGAATAAAATAATAAAGCAACGATAAAGACAACTGAATCAACCAATCGTTCATTAGCTGATAAAGTTGTATTATTGTTGATAGTATTATTCATAGGTGTATTTGAATCTGAATTTTTAAGGACGACTACTTACAAAAAAACTCCTGAAGAGCAGGAGTTTTAAATAATGGCGGAGAGTGAGGGATTCGCCCTGCATACGCTGGGCGCCCCGAACATTCGTGGCGAACCCAAATCCCCCCACATATTAATGGCGGAGAGTGAGGGATTCGCCCTGCATACGCTGGGCGCCCCGAACATTCGTGGCGAACCCAAATCCCCCCACATATTAATGGCGGAGAGTGAGGGATTCGAACCCCCGGACCGCGCTAACGGTCAGTGGTTTTCAAAACCACCGCATTCAACCGCTCTGCCAACTCTCCATTGTCTTAAATTTTTTAAGAGGATAAATTATACTGAATTCGAGAATAATAGTCAAACGAGAATAACTTTTAATAAGTTTTGCCGTTGACAGAAAAAAAGTCATTCTGTATAATATGCATCTAAATTAAATAATGGCGCGTGGTGTAATTGGCAACACACTGGTTTCTGGTACCAGGTAGTCCAGGTTCGAGTCCTGGCGCGCCAGCCATTTCAACTGATTAATTTAGTAAATTGTTAATTTTTAAATTCAGCAAAGTTACTCAATACTGAGCTTTTCCATTTTTCTGTAAAGCGTGGCGGGGTCTATATCGAGGATTCTTGACGCAAGTTTTTTGTTTCCGTTTGTTTCTTCAAGAACGCGCAATATATGATTGCGCTGAGCTTCATCTATAACAGCGCGCAGTTCGCGGTCATCGCTTGTTTTTTCCGAATTGTTAAAATTCAGGAGTGAGTCCGGCAGATTATTCGCTTTGATTGCAGTTGATTCTGCGAGTAAAACGGATCTTTCGATAATGTTCTCGAGCTCTCTAATATTGCCGGGCCAATTGTATTTAGAGAGAATATCGACAAATTCTTTTTCCGGCCGGAAAGTTTTACCTAATTTCGCGCTTGATTTATCAAGAAAATATTTTATAAGAAGTGGAATATCACCGGTTCTGTTTCGAAGAGGCGGCAGAAGAATAGGAAAGACGCTGAGCCTGTAATACAGGTCTTCCCTGAATGAATTATTTTTAACTTTTTCTTCCAGATTTTCATTTGTTGCCGCAATGATCCTCACATCAACTTTTATATCTCTGGTATCCCCAACGCGTCTGATTTCCCTTTCCTGAAGAACTCTGAGCAGTTTCATTTGAAAAGATTTGGAAGTAAGTCCTATTTCATCGAGAAATATGGTTCCACCATCGGCAACCTGAAAAAGCCCTTTCTTATCTGAAACAGCATCGGTAAAGGAGCCTTTAACATGCCCGAATAATTCGGATTCGAGCAGAGTTTCGACCATTGCGCCGCAATTAATAGAAACGAACGGCATATTTTGTCTGTTACTGTTAGCGAAAATGGCTTTTGCGAACAATTCTTTACCTGTTCCACTTTCGCCGGTAATTAAAACAGTAGCATCTGTCGCGGCAACCTTTTGTACACATTGAATAACATTTCTTAGCTCTGAACTTTCTCCGATTATATTTTTGAAGTCATATTTTTGTTTTAGAATTTCTTTGAGATTATCATTTTCAATAATAGTAGCGCGATGTTCAAGTGCGCGTCGTATGAACAGTTTAATATTATCGAGTTTAAACGGTTTAACGACATAATCAAAAGCGCCGGCTTTAAGGGCTTCGATAGCGGTTTCGATAGTGCCGAAAGCGGTCATCATCAGGACTTGGGTGTTTGGGTCTTTTCTTTTAGCGTACCGCAAGATGCTCATGCCGTCGATAGGCGACATTTTAAGGTCGGTAATTACCAGATCGAAATCATATTTATCGATCATACTTTCAGCTTTATCCGGGAAGTTAGTTGATTTAACTGAATATCCTTCGTTTGCGACAACAGTAGTTAATACTTCAAGAAGATTAACTTCGTCATCGACTATAAGAACTTGTGCTTTTTTAGAGTTGTTCATTATTATGTTTAATGTTAGTGGGTAATGTGATATAGAATACGGTTCCTTCTTCCGGAGAAGATTTAACGGATATTTTTCCGCGGTGACTATGAACGATTTTTTGCGTTACATAAAGACCTATACCTGAACCGCTATTTTTAGTAGTAAAGAAAGAGTCGAAAATATTATTCAGGGATTTCTTTGGTATTCCGCCGCCGGAATCACTTATTTGTATTTCGATGGAGTCGTGTTTCTCGCTCGGAGTTAAGGTTATTTCTAATTTGCCTCCGTTAGGCATGGCTTCAAGAGCGTTAAGTCCAATATTAAGAAACGCCTGCTTCAATTGCTTTTCATCAGCCATTATATAAAAAGGTTCAGATAATTCGTTGAAGAGGAGTTTCATGTTATCGGGGAACTGTTTACTGTGGTGCAGTAGAACAACAACGTCCATAATCAAATTATTTAAGTCAAAAGTGGTAAGTTCTATGGATCTTAATCGTGTGAAAGAAAGGAAATCGGTGACTATATCGGTCAGGCGGTCAACTTCTTTACAGATGATTTGCAAAAGATGTTTTTGCTTATCGTCTATAGCATTAGTCAGCATAAGCTCTGCAGATCCGCTTATTGAAGCCAACGGATTTCCGATTTCGTGAGCAACGGTAGCCGAGAGGTTAGCGATAGCTTTAAGTCGTTCGGCTTCCAGCAATTTTTGTTCATTTAATTTCTGCAGTCTGAGGTCTCTGAAAAGAATAATTTTGAAATTAATTTTATTTGAATAATCTCTGATATTTGAGAATGAAACGGCAACGGGTATATCTTTAGCGTTTCTGCTTTTTGCCACGAGTTCAATTTCGCTACTGTTTTCAAACATATTTTTCAAGATAATACTATCGATATGGTCAGTATCAAATAAAGTTTGCCAGTGGATTCCATCAATATGTTCGTTATTTGCCGATAAGAGGTTTAAAGCGGCGTTATTGGCATAAGTTACGTTGTTTTCCTTATTAATAATTAATAATCCTGTATTGATATGCCTGAAAACATAACTGCTTTGCTTTGCCAACTGCTCGAGTTCGCTTGTTTTTTCCCTTAATATTTTGGAGAGATAATTAGCAAGATATCCAACGGCGATGAAGATTGTAACATAAATATACGCAACATAGAAAGTAACTTTTGGTCCGCCTAATATATTAATATACTCGGATGAAGAATTTAAAAAGAGATACAAGATTGTCGAAATATACATAATAACAGATACAGCTGCAGTAACTGCGCCGCCATACTTCGGAAAGACAATGATTGAAAGAATAATGACCAGAATGTAAAGATTTGGAAATACGCTGTCAACCGGACCGGCATAAGCAACTATAGATGTAATTGCGATTATGTCTATTGTAATTTGAAAAAATCCAAGGAACGCAAAATGCTTTGATCTTTGGAGTAAAATTATATACAGAACGGAAATGAGATAATAAAAAGCAATAAACTCATAAAAGGAATCGAGAGGGATGTTGAAAACCAGGAAGCCGACAGTTAAAGTGATTGTTATTGCGATAAGACGCACGATCATTAACCACTGAACGCGCAGGTACATAGAGTCATCGAATTTATTTGTGAAAAATTGTGTATTCATTAAACTACAGAGCTCATTTTAAAGATAGGCATAAACATAGCGAGCATAACCCCACCGATTATAACGCCGAGAATCGCGATCATAACAGGCTCAATTAAAGAGGTTATTCCGTCAACAGCGGTGTTTACCTGTTCCGTATAAAAAATACTTACCCGTGCCAGCAAAGAATCGAGTTTGCCGGTAGTTTCGCCGATGCTTATCATTTTGCAAACCATTTTAGGAATATACGGAGACGAATTGAACGCGTCCGCGATAGGGTCACCTTTTTCCGTTCTACGCGTTGCGTCTTTGATAACAAGTTTAAGCACATCATTAGTTGAAGCTTCTGACACGATTTCAAGGGATTGAATAATAGAAACGCCGCTACTGATGAGGGACGCGAGAGTAGAGGTGAATTTAGCAATTGCGACTTTACGTATGAGCTGCCCGAAGACAGGTAAATTAAAGAATAATGTATGCAGTTGTAATCTGCCGCGTTTGGTGTTTGTGTACCATTTGAAAAGAAAAAAAAGACCGATTGCGCATGCAATAATCAGCCACCACCATCCTATTATAAAATGGCTTGTCCCGATCAAAACTCGGGTTGGCAATGGCAGCTCCGCTCCGAAATCCGAAAACATGCCTTCAAATACGGGAATTACCTTAACAATAAGTAAAGTAAGGATAAGAAACGCGATCGACATAACAATTGTGGGATACATTAACGCTGACTTAACTTTTCTTTTGAGTGCAACTGACGATTCGAGATAACCGGCAAGCTTTTCCAGCACATCAGAAAGAAATCCACCTGCTTCTCCCGCCCGCACCATATTAACGAAGAGGTTGTCAAATACTTTTGGATATACAGCAAGAGCTTCAGAAAAACTTTTGCCATGAGTAACGTCGTCGACCAGGGCGTTTAGAGTTTGCTGTAATTTGCCTTCGTCCGCTTGGTCACTCAGAGTTTGCAGGCATTGCAGTAATGGAATCCCGGCATCGATCATAGTTGAGAGTTGGCGTACAAAGATGACAATATCTTCATCTTTAATTTTTCCTGACTTTTTGGATTTCAGCCCTCCCTTCGATGTTTCCTCTGCAATAGAAAGGATAATGAAATTCTTGGATGATAATAACTCAATTACCTCCGCTTGATTATCGGCTTCGATACGCTCGCTTTCGATTTTGCCTGATGGTTCTCTGTATGTACATCGAAAAGATTTCATAATTTATAAATCAATGAATTTTAATCGGCTTTGGTTACTCTGAGTATTTCTTCAAGAGATGTTATTCCCTCTGCTACACGAGCTAAACCGACTTGTCTTAATGTTTGCAGTCCGTCTTTTAATGCCTGTTCTTTTATATGTGAAGTATCAGCATTTGTAAGAATAATTTTTCTTATATCTTCACTGACTTCCAGGACTTCAAGCAGAGCCAAGCGGCCTGAATATCCTGTTTGGCGGCAATATCTGCATCCGACAGGTTTATAAAAGGTTGGTTTGGAATCCGGCAGGGTAGTGAATTGAGCGCGTTCTAATGTTTCGGGATTAATTTCAACCGGTTCTTTACATCTGTTGCATAAACGCCTGGCAAGTCTTTGTGCGGCAATAAGGTTTACTGCTGAAGCGACAAGGTAAGGTTCCACGCCCATATCAATGATTCTTGCGAAAGCGCTTGACGCATCGTTTGTGTGAAGGGTAGTTAGAACGAGATGACCTGTAAGCGCGGCTTTTACGGAAATATCGGCTGTTTCAAAATCGCGAACTTCTCCAACCATAACAATATCCGGGTCCTGCCTCAGGATTGACCGAAGTCCGGCGGCAAAAGTAAGTTTTATATCCGCTTTTATTTGTACCTGGTTGATTCCCTGGAATTGATATTCGACAGGGTCCTCAACAGTAACGATATTAACGTCGGGTTTATTTAGACGTCTCACACACGCATAAAGGGTTGTTGTTTTACCGCTTCCGGTCGGGCCCGTGACAAATATCATCCCATGAGGCTGGTTTAGAGCTTTAATAAAACGCTGGAGAGCCAAACCTTCCATTCCTATCTTTTCGATACCGCCGGTTTGATGAGATTTATCAAGAACACGCATTACCACTTTTTCACCGTGAACAGTAGGGAGTGTTGATACTCTGAAATCAATTTCACGACCTTTAGTTCTGATCCTGAAACGACCGTCTTGCGGTAATCTTCTTTCCGAAATATCAAGTTGAGAAATAACTTTTATTCTCGATACGATTGAACGGTAAAGAGCTGGAGGCGGGCTTGGTCTTTCATACAAAACGCCGTCAATTCTATATCGAATTACAGTTTTGTGGTCAAAAGGTTCAATATGAATATCACTTGCTCTTTCTTCTATAGCCTGAGTAAGAATAACATTCACCAGTTTAACTACCGGAGCAGCAGCGGTTTCATCGACCATACTGTCGATATTAAGTTCATCTTCCTTAACAATTGTGTCGGAAATATCTTCATCGCTGATATTAGCCAGAATTTCATCGAAATTTTCTGACTGATGATAATGTTTATCCAAGACTGTTTTTATATCGGAAGCTAATGTTACAACCGGAATGATTTTAGTGTTTGTCATTAACGACAGGTCGTCAATCGCAAAAACATTGAGTGGATCGGCGAGAGCCATAGTAAGATATCTTCCGGTTTTTCCTACCGGGACAGCATTATAGTATAAAGCTGTTTCTTCCGTAATTAGCTCAATAACCTCCTTTTCAATATCTATCTTATTTAATGCAATCGGTACGATATTATGCGAAAGAGCGAAAACGCTTAACATTTCCTCCTCGGTAACCATTTCTTTCCCGAGTAGAATGTCGCAGATTGAACCTCCTTCTATTTCCTGTTCTCTAAGCGATGATGTAAGTTGCTCATCAGTGATAATACCGAGTTCAACAAGTGCTTTTGCCAGGTCATCCTGGAATATTTTATTTGTTTTGGAAGCCATATGTTAGTTGTTTTTTGATTGTGTCATAAGGCGGATCTTTTCCCGCCATTCGCTGACTCGGCAGACAAACAGTTTGATTTTGCAGTCTGCGGTGTTTCTGCTTCGGAGAAGTTCCTGCTGAAAAGGATTGGGGGTGGCGATTGTAAGTATACGTCCTATTTTATCTACCGGAAAGCATTCGAATGCTTTCATAAAATCAAATGTAAATTCACTTAGAAGGTCTTCGTGTGGAGTTATTCCGAGAATTGGAATGTAGGGGAGCCCGGTTTCTTCTATGATTAAGCGCAGAAGCTCATTCTCGGTGAGACAGCCTGAATCAACAAAATGGCCGGCCCAGCCCCCACCTTCGGCATTTCGCACGCTTTTAATTTCTTTCAGTTGATTATCTTCAACGTATTTTTTGCTTTTAAGAAAACCGTCCAATGTATTATTAAAGAGTAGATTCGATTTATTCATCAGTCAATCTCCAGTATTTCTATAGAATTACGCAAGAATGATAAATCAGAGTGAATGGATGGATGACTGAATGCGACAACAGTAATGTTTTTTAAGTTATTGGCAGAAATATTTTCCCGTGCACTTTTCAAGTATTCATCCATTTCCTTAACATCTTTGTTTTCCGCCCAGCCCATCCAGTAACCCGGGCGTTGTCGTCCGATAGCATCAGGAGTAACGTTGTTGTTTTTGATGAAGTTTACAAGCCATTCCGGAATATATGTTTCATCATTGGATTCATCTTTGGAAACATTACTGTTTTGCCATGCAAAGATGCCGATTTGGCTGCAGTTGACCTCCGCATTTTTAGTTAGGCTGATTAAACGATTTTTAATTAATGATGATGGGATAAGTGTTGGAAGTTTAAATGACTTAACCGGAG
The DNA here is from genome assembly GCA_029939815.1 of bacterium. Lineage (GTDB taxonomy): Bacteria > Auribacterota > UBA3054 > UBA3054 > B51-G9 > B51-G9. The sequence continues at coordinate 1,089 of JAOZSF010000028.1, read as the reverse complement.
AATCGAATTTTCGTTTTGTGCGGAGAATTCGTTTGGCGGCATATATCTGATCTTCCATATACAGGAGAAAATGTTCGAATTTTAAAAGTTCATTATCATTAGATCTTTTATGCTGGTGATTTGTTATTAACTCATCGGTTGTTTGAGCAATATCAACAATGCTCCATATACAACTGCGCATGATTATAAAACCGGCGCACATAAGTATCATTGAAGTTAAAAGAGTTAGTTTAATCCAGTAAACCGGCATTTGAACATTTGCAAGATAAATTGTAACAAAATAAATGGTTGCCAGTAGAGGGATTACAGCCATTAAAGAGAACGCGATTACCAAACGTATTCGAATTTCGCGTGGTAGCATAAACAGATTTCTAGGTTTTCTTTTCATAATAGCTCGAGGTTTTAAATTATAGAGCCTTTATTATAAGTAATATAATTAAAAGGAAAAATATCTTATCATTATTATAATAAAATCCTAAATAAATCACAATGCTGTTACAATCTTTACTTAGAATAAATGCAAATAGTGCAAAGTCAAACGTGTGTCCGATGAATTAAATCGGATTTCTAAAAGATGCCGTTTGGCTTCACGGTTTATAAAAAATATTATAGTCTTGCAAAAATGCCATGCGAACTTATATAAAATTGCAAAACTGCAATTTTTATCCGGCTTTTTAAAGAAAAGTACGTTGAGCTATAAGGTAAGTGGCGTGGTTTTAGATGTTTATGTAATGTACATATAAGTATGGCATACGATATGCTAAACAGAACGTGATTGATATTAACAGCAACGTTAATTAAAAAAACAGGTAAATAAAATGAAACATGTAAGAAGTACAGATGAGCAAAATTCAAAAGTGGCTTTAATAAAAGATTTATCTTTGTTTGAATACGCAATTGCAATTACTCTGATTTTTGCTTTTGCTGTAACAATGATGCTATAAAAGTAAGAGATAGAACTAAAAAAACGTAACACTTAATTAACTAAATCCACAAAAGGAGTAAGTCATGAAAAAAAGAGCAAAAGGTTTTACACTCGTAGAAATTATGATCGTTGTAGCTATCATCGGTCTGTTAGTAGCAATCGCA
>JAOZSF010000346.1 GCA_029939815.1 bacterium | reverse complement strand
TCGGATTGGTCTTAAACGTTGCAATTTATTCTATTACAACTTATGCTATTATTACCGGTTTGTTTCCAAGAGAATATACAGCTTATGTTTCAATAGGGCTCGCCGTATTCTATTCACTTGGAGTGGTTTCGCTTTACACGCGGAAAATTAAAGATAAACCTTTAATGATTTTTCTTTCCGGATTCGCGTCATTCTTTGCGATAGTCACCATTCCGCTTCTGCTTACAGACAAATGGATGACCTGCGCGTGGGCAATCCAGGCATTGATATTTTTATGGATAAGTTCAAAACTCAAAAACGGATTTTTGCGCGGGGTTTCTTATGCAGTTTATTTTATAACTTTCGCGAAAGTTATCGGTGTTGACCTTGATGAAAATTTTATAAATATTCATACAGTAAATTATACATCCGAACTTATTTCCCGTCTGTTGACTTTTGGCTCGCTGATAATTTCAACAGCGCTTGGCTACCGCATTATACGGAAAGAAAATAATTTTGAGCGCAGTGCGCAATCATCGTTTTTCATTTGGGTAACAACTATTTTCGCGTTTATTTATCTTCATTTTGAATTTTACTATTTCTGCGGTGCATATTATAAACCGTTAACCGAACCGTTAATGACATTAATCTGGGTTGGCGCGATTTTACTTGTACTACGTAAATTATCGACACAAAGAGGTGTTTTTAAAGTTATGCTTAGTTTATTGTCTATCGGAATATTAATCAAATTATTTTTATTTGATTCATTTGTGCCGCATAATTTTATTTACGGCTATTCGTACAACACGGAAAAATTCCTGATGAGATTATTAAATTATGCGTTAGTTAATTTCGCGTTTCTCGCTGCTTATTTTGTTACAGCGAAAAATAATATTTCCGCGAAAGCAGCTTTTGCGGTTTCATCTTTGAGTTTACTTTTTCTTTACTCAACGTTTGAATTAAATACTTTTCTGCATAATTTTTTACCGGGATTCCAGTCAGGTGGGATTTCGTTACTGTGGGCGTTATTTGCCATAGCATTTATTTTCAGCGGAATAAAAGCGAACTTAAGAAGTATGCGTTTTACGGGATTAATATTATTCACCGTTTCCGCGTTGAAAGTCTTTTTCTCGGATTTGAGTCAGCTTTCCTCATTATACAAAATCTACGCGTCTATTGCGTTGGGAATTGTTATTCTCGCCGGCGCGTTTATTTATGTCAGATTTGTCGAGAAATTTTCTACTGAAGAAAAGGAAAAAGACACGAATCACACGAATTTAAAAGAGTTAACCCGACAGGATAAACAGGATTAACAGGATGAAATCAAAATTATAAAAAAAGATTTATTATGAAAAAAACAGCCACGAAGGCATCCCGATTCATCGGGATAATCTTCGACTCGAAGAAGAAAAAATAATTAAAATCAAAACTAAACTAAAAGGTAAAAATCATGAAAAGTAAAATTATAATTCTCGGATTAGCATTAATAATCGCAAATTTGTGTTCGGCAAATTCTGTGTGGAAAGCAAGCCCGTTTGATTCTGATGAAGGTAAACGGTCAAGAGCAGAAGCGGTTAATCGTGTGAATTTATGGCCGTTTTTCTACTATTACAAACCTTATACATCAGTTCTGTGGCCAATGTTTGACAAACGGGATGACGGTCACGCGTTTCGCCCTTTATATTCAGTTTATGACAACGGAGATGAACTGAATATTTTATGGCCTTTATCAAGTCTCGATTTTAAAAAGAAAGAATATCGTGTCGGAAATGTGTTTTGGGAACCGAACGAGCTTGTTGTATTTCCATTATATTTTTATGAAAAAGATGATTATTGGCTTGCGTCTTTAATTGCCGGAAAAGGGGCAGACTGGTATTCAATTATGCCGCCGGTGTGGATTCATAGTTACAAATCAAAAAAGAACTATTCATATTTCTGTTTGCCTCTGTTAACATATTTTGAACGTAAGAATATTAATTATAATTTTACAACATTCCCTATTTATTCGTATGAGAAAAACAAAAAATTTATAAAACAGGAACTTTTTCCTGTCTTTTACAACAGGAAAGAAAAAGACAGAGAAATTTTGATCACTCCTTTATTCGGTACATTGATGGGCAGTAATATTTATCGTGTGATAACACCACTGGTAAGTTATAGTCAAAGCAAAAAAAATTATTTTGTTAACATTCTCGGCATAGTTTATAATCATGCGTGGAATGATGACAGTAAATATAAACGTACAGATATTCTCTGGCCGTTGTTTACTCATAAGCGCGAAAAAGACACATTAACAATTTCATCTTTTCCTCTGGCGCGAATCACGAAAAATGAAGAAGAAAAATCCGGATTTTTATTCTGGCCGCTTTATAATTATGAATTTAGAACAAACGGTTCATACTCGCATACTGTTTTCCCGTTATTCAGTCGAACGCATAGAATTTATAATCATACGTTTCGTGGATATAAAATACCCAGCCGGTGTTTTAATCACAAGGAAACAATGTTTACAAAATCAACGACACAAGACTGGACTTGGATTTTGCCTTTCACTTATTGGAATGAAAAAACTTTATACGAGAATGATTTATCTGTTCCTATTCCCGATGAAATCAGAGTAACGAAAAAGAATAGAATTGATTGGAAAAAAGCGAAAGCGCAGACGAATGTATGGAAATCTTTTGCAGAGAAACGATATAAGCCCTATAAACGGGTTAATTACGGTTCATTTCCATTTTTTTCGTATTCGGAAAAAGAAAAAATCAGTTCGGAATTCAGCATTCTTTTATGGCTTTATGAATCGGAATGGACATCGGCAAAAAAAGATTCTCCGGATGAAAAACACAAAAAGATTTTATGGAGATTAATGGATTATGAAAAATATGGCGAAAATGTTTCTCTTGACGTATTTCCGTTTATAACGTATGATAAATTTCCTAAAAAGAAAATTAAGCAGTTTTCCGTTTTTTGGCGGGTGTTCCGCTGGCGGGAAGAAAAAGAGAAAAGAGCGTTGGACGTTTTGTTTTTACCGGTTATTCGACATTAATTTTGACATTAATTCAGAAGTCCTTGACTCGTAAAAGAACAAAATAGCTATAATCGGTGATGAATACTAATAAAACAAGTGATTTATTAATTATCAAATTAGGAATTTAAAA
>JAOZSF010000345.1 GCA_029939815.1 bacterium | reverse complement strand
GGATTAATTCCCCTCTTGAGAGGGGTGCCCTTTAGGGCGGGGTGTGTTCTTTGGATTATTGGAAAGAAAAGAAAATTTAAATACTAAATTTGTTTTGTCTCGAACCGGACGTTCCGGCGGAATTAATTTCCTAACTTGTAAAACATTTAACATAAGGAGATTATCATGAAAAGTTTATTAAACAAATTAAACGCGCGTCTATACATCGTTACTTTGCTCGTCCCGATGTTCTTTGCTGTCGGGACGGCTTACTTGTTCGCAGGCGTGCAAATTAACGGAACTCCTCCTACTTATGCCACCATTCAGGGGGCGCTGACTAACGCTCCTGACGGAGCAACACTAATTGTTTCAACCGGAACTTACGTAGAATCTGTAAACATTTTTGATAGAAATATTACCATTGATGGCGGATATAATACAGATTACGCGACAAAAGCCGGCACCGGATATTCTATTATTGACGGATTCTGGTTGTTGCCATTTACTTCTCCCGGCTCTATTATTGATATCACTAATTCTGTTGTCCGGATCATTGACATGAGGATGACCGATGGAGGATTTTCCCCTATTTCATTTTCCGGGAATGGCGGCGGATTGGATATTCGCGATAACAGTACGGTATCCATAGAAGATTGCCAGATATATGGGAATTCCTGTAAAGGTTTGGGGGGTGGTATTTATGTAGAACATTCTTCATTTGTTTCCAGTAATTCTTTTGTCTATGATAACACCGCGCATTTCGGCTTGGGTGTAGGTTCTAAAGGCGGGGGGATCTGTGCCGTAAATGGAAATGTTACTCTTATAGGATCGAAACAAATCGTTAGAGATAATTATGCAACTGATGGCGGCGGAATTGCCGCGGATAACGCGGTTCTAACTATCAAAAAAAATGCTGATGTTTGGAAAAATATGGCGGTTACAAGAGGCGGAGGAGTTCTTCTTGAAAATAACTCTTCCGCGCTTATAACAGATAGCGGTTCTTCAATTGGTTCAATCAACACGCATGGAAATTCCGTTACGAACGGGAATGGCGGCGGACTTTACGCTGCTGATTCTTCGATTGTTCTTTCAAACAACGCGAATTTTCGGCAAAATTTCGCTTCCGGTGACGGCGGAGGAGTTTTTCTTACCAACAGCTCTATGACCATAAATCATGCCGATATCGGTTATCCAACAACTGATTTCACAAATTACGCAAGGGCTAACGGCGGAGGCGTTTTCGCGTTGAACTCAACTCTTCGCGTTGAAAACGGTGGACAAATCTTCCGCGCTCATGCAGAAGGATATGGCGGGGGAATTTGTGCTGTGGATTCAATTATATTGTTTGATAATGCAACGCTTGGAAGTTCAAGCGTTATAAATTATGGTAATTCAGCCGGATTTAACGGCGGAGGAATATATGCTTATAACTGTTCGTCTGTCTTTAATAACACGGAAATTTCAAAGAATCATAGCTTTTTCGGTGGCGGATTAGAAATAAGTGGTTCTAATTCTTTTCTCGCGACTAATTCCAAGCTTATCGGAAATGAAGCCGCTTTTGGCGGAGCGATTGATTTTCTTTCAACCGTTGGGGATATTACTATTGACTCATGCTTAATTACAAACAACAAAGCTTATTCATTGGGTGGCGGAATTATGGTTGGCTTTCAAAATACTCTTAATATTCGCGGAAATTCCGACATAAGCTATAATTCCTCTGATGATAAAGGCGGCGGGATCTCTCTCTTCGAGGGAGCTTCTATAGATATTTTTTCCGACAGTATCGCTCCAGTCGTAATTTCAGATAATGTTGCCAGTAATTACGGAGGAGGTATCTATGGCTTTTCAGGATCCTCAATTTCAGGAAACGGAAACTTGTGGATCAGAAGAAACTACGCGCAGTATGGCGGCGGGATCTGCATTTCAAATAACTGCTCGCTTAATCTCTTCCCAAGCAGCAATTTAGTGACTACTTTTATGGGTAATATCGCAGTCTATTCCGGTGGAGGTTTGTTTGCTATGGGCTCTAACGTTGTTGCAAACGTAAAAAATGTTAATTTCGGAGTGGAAGGCGCGGGAAATTCTACAACCAACAGTATTCCTGATATTTCCGGTGGTGGCGGCGCATTTATTTCCGATAGAGCGCAATTTAACGCAATAAACTGTAGCTTTATTGACAACACAGCCAGCAATTATGGCGGCGCTATTTACGCGGATAAATACTCAATAGTAAACGTTATAAGTGATTTTGATTCCGCTCCGTCCCTGCCACCAAACAGGTTTTTCAATAATCACGCGGCATTTATGGGAGGCGCCGCAATCGCATATAATCATGGCGAACTGAATATTTCAGACGCTGTAATTATTAGTAATAACGCCGGGATTGCGGCAGGAGGAATTATTGCAAGTGAATTTTGTACTTCTCAATTTGTAAATGTTGTTATTGCTCAAAATTCGTCTCCTATATATGCTTCCGCATTTGTCGGCGCAACTAATTATTATGTTTCATTTAAAAATTGCACCATTGCTAATAATATTTCAAATGCTGTTGTTAGTTTAACTACTCCTCTTATAGAAATGGAAAACTGTATTGTGTGGGGAAATCAAGGAGAGTCCGTTCTTTCCAACTGTGCTGTTCAATACAGCAACATTCAGAACGGATGGCCGGGCACGGGAAACATCGCAACTAATCCGATTTTTGCTGATACGGGAACTCTTGATTACAGGTTACACTACAGTTCTCCGTGTATAGATACAGGTGCTACTATTGCTTCCATAACAAATGACTGCATCGGTAGCCCTCGACCAATTGGCTCCGGATATGACATGGGGGCTTACGAATTAAACACATCTCCGATTTTAAATGTTATTCCCCTTACAGTTGATTTTGGAGATATTCTTGTTGGGAATAATTTTGATTTGCCCGTTTCTGTAGAAAACCTCGGCAACGGAACCCTTAACGGAAATGTCATTAATCTTATGATACCGATCTTTTCTGCTCAAAGCGGTTCGCCTTATGTTATCTCCCCTCTCTCAAGCAATGTGGTAACATTTAGATTTTCGCCGGTCGCTGAAATTTCTAATACAAACATTGTCACATTCCAAAGCGATGGCGGTAATATGGATGTTACGCTAATTGGAACCGGAATCCCTGAACCGGGA
>JAOZSF010000344.1 GCA_029939815.1 bacterium | reverse complement strand
CCTCCTTCGGCGGATCTACGACAAATAACAATTAACGATTAACTATGAAATCCAAAACTGAATATTTATGGTTTAACACCACCAAACACCGCGAGTACATAAATATCACTCACGAGGTAGAAAAAGTCGTTTATAACAGCGGAATTCAAGAAGGCTTTGTACTCGTTTCCGCGATGCACATAACCGCCGGCGTATATGTTAACGATGCGGAAAGCGGTTTAATTCAGGATATTGACGAATGGCTCGAAAGACTTGCGCCGTACCGTGATGGTTATCAGCATCATCATACAGGCGAAACAAATGGAGACAGTCATTTAAAAAATCTGCTTATCGGACATGAAGTTATCGTTCCCATAACCAACGGACAGCTTGATTTGGGTCCATGGCAGCAAGTTTATTATGCGGAATTTGACGGTCAACGCAGAAAGCGGCTTGTCATAAAAGCCATAGGTGAGTAAAATAATATAACACAAACAAAAGGAAAAAATATGTGCGGAATTATCGGATTTATTGGAAAAAACGAGGCAGCTCCTATACTGCTCGAAGGTCTTAAACGTCTGGAATATCGCGGCTACGATTCTGCCGGTATAGCTACTATCTCCAATAAAGGAGAAATCGAAATTAGAAAAGAAACCGGAAAAATCGTTGAACTCGAAAAAATTATAAATGAAAAACCGCTTAACGGAAATATCGGCATCGCTCACACAAGATGGGCAACTCACGGTGGCGCAACAGTTATAAATGCCCATCCGCATATTGGTCAAACGGGAAAAATAGCGATTGTTCATAACGGCATTATCGAGAATTACGCAACATTAAAAAAGCATCTTGAAAAAGAAGGCAGAAAATTCATCACTGAAACTGATTCAGAGATTATTGTTCACCTTATTGAACGTTACTATTTCGATTCCGATAATCATGAATCCGCTTCTCCACTCACGCGGCTTGAAAAAGCGGTTAGTGATACAGTAAAAATGCTCGAAGGAACGTTCGGGATTGCTGTTCTCTGCGATGAAGTTCCCGACACGATCATCGGCGCGAGAAAAGGAAGCCCACTCGTAATTGGCATCGGTAAGGATTGCATGTTCATCGCTTCCGACATTAACGCGTTTGTTACTTACACAAAACAGGTCATTTATCTTGATGATAATGAAATCGTTACTATCAACCGAGATACTTACCAAACGAAAAATTTTGAACGGGCGCCTGTTTCAAAAGACGTTGAAGAAATTTCCTGGGATGTTGATGAAATCGGTCGCGCGGGTTATGACCATTTCATGCTTAAAGAAATTTGTGAGCAGCCGGATTCCGTACGGAACGCTTTCATCGGTCGCCTGCTTTACGAACAAGCCACAGCCAAACTCGGTGGATTAAAATTATCAAACAAAGACATTTTGAATATTGACAGAATTTTAATTACCGCCTGCGGGACAGCTTTGCATGCCGGAATGGTTGGAAAATACATTATTGAACAGCTTGCCGGCATTCCTGTTGAAGTGGATTTTGCTTCCGAATTTCGTTACAGAAATCCGATTATCAGACCTAACACACTTGTTCTCGCAATCAGCCAATCAGGTGAAACCGCTGACACGCTCGCCGCTCTGCGCGAAGCAAAACAAAAAGGCGCTACGGTTATGGGAATTTGTAACGTTGTTGGAAGCACAATCGCGCGCGAATGCGACGGCGGAGTTTATGTTCACGCCGGTCCCGAAATCGGTGTTGCGTCAACTAAAGCTTTTACTTCTCAGGTTACCGTTATGATTCTTCTCGCGATTTATTTCGGCAGAGTTCGCGGGTTATCCCGAGACGTAGCCAATAATCTTATGAAAGAAATCGAAGAATTACCCGACGCGATTCAATCAATTCTTGATTCCCGTGATGAAATAAAAAAAGTTGCGGAAAAATATACCGATACTCAACACGCCTTTTTCATGGGAAGAAACGACCAATATCCCGTTGCACTCGAAGGCGCGCTGAAATTAAAAGAGATTTCTTATATCGACGCGAACGGGTATCCCGCAGCGGAAATGAAACACGGTCCCATCGCACTTATTGATAAAGAGCATTTAACTGTCGCTTTAGCGCCCGACTCCCCTCTTTTGGAAAAAATGATTGCTAACATTCAGGAAATAAGAGCTCGAAACGGAAAAATTGTTACTGTTACCGATATAGAAAACTCAATGATTGAAAAGTTATCTGACGATGTAATTAAGATACCGAAAGTCAGTCCGGCGTTAAAACCTATAATTATGGCTCTTCCTATGCAGCTTTTCGCGTATTACGTTGCAGTAGCAATGGGATGCGATGTCGATCAACCAAGAAATCTTGCAAAATCAGTTACAGTGGAATAAATAAATGCTCGAAAATACTTTTCAACATATTAAAGGAATCGGTCCTGATACCGAACATAAATTATGGGACAGCGGAATTTCATCATGGGATTGTGTTCTTAATAACAACGAACCCATGTGTAATCTTCAGGGAACTATGAGACATCGCTTAATGCGCGAAGTTGAAATTTCCCGTGAAAATTTATTGAACAAAAATATCCATCACTTTGCCGATAATCTGCCGGTAAAAAGCGCGTGGAGATTGTTCCCCGATTTTCGCGATTCAGTTGTTTATTTCGATATTGAAACAACCGGGCTTTCTGAATCTGAAAGTTATATCACCACTATCTCACTTTACGACGGAGAAAGTATAAAATATTATGTTAACGGAATAAATTTAGACGATTTTCCGGATGATATTTTGAAATATGACCTCCTGATTACTTATAACGGAAAAACTTTCGACGTACCCTGGGTCGAAAATTATTTCAAAATTAAATTGCCGCACGCGCAAATCGATCTTCGATACGTTCTAAGTCATCTCGGCTTAAAAGGCGGATTGAAGAAATGTGAAAAATTAATGGGGATCGATCGCGGTGAACTTGACGGAATAGACGGACTTTTCGGAATTAAATTATGGTTCGACTACCTCGAAAATAAAAACGAAAAAGCACTTGAAACTTTACTCGCTTATAATATTGAAGATGTGGTTAATCTGGAACTGCTTATGATTCTCGCCTATAACAAAAGTCTTTGCGAAACACCTTTTGTCGGCGCGAATAAAATCCCGCTTAAAGAAAAACCAAGCATCCCTTTTA
>JAOZSF010000343.1 GCA_029939815.1 bacterium | reverse complement strand
TTATTTCTTCCAGAATGACGGAAGAAATAAAACTAAAACGGTATATAATTCCAACCTTCCGAGCAGCATCGCAAAAGTCAGCAGCATTTTAGCCCCCGGCTTAATCCAGGAATACGTGCAAGTTGGTCCTACTTTTCCAAGTCCGGGACCTATATTCCCCAGAGCGGCAATCGATGCGGTTAGAGATGTTCTGAAATCCATATTACTATCCAGTAGGCAAAGAGACAACGCTACTATCAGAAAAATGGTTATAAAAAAGAAGAAAAATGTTATTACTTTATGAATCGTACCCGTTGGAATACGCATTTTGTTAAGTCTTACGTTTGAAACGAGATGTGGAAACAAACATCTTTCGAGTTGAACTTTCCCGTATTTAAGCAGCAAAACAACTCTGGAATTTTTCATTCCTCCGCCGGTTGAACCCCCGCATCCGCCGATAAACATAAGCGTTACCAATAAAATAGTGGCAAATGCCGGCCAGACATCAAAATTTGCAGTTGCAAAACCTGTTGTAGTAAGTATTGATAAAACCTGGAATGTAGAGTATAGAAGGGAATTAAACAATCCCGGCGCAACATCCAATCCGGCTGTTGTATGAATTGTAATTTTATTATACATAAGCAATCCTGCGATTAAAGCCGAAGAAAGAAATGCCAAGATAAAATAAAATCTAAACTCTTCATCTTTCCAATAAAAAAGAGGTTTGCCACGCAAAGCTTTATAATGAAGTATAAAATTACAGCCGGCAAGAAACATAAATACGCATATTATAATATCAAAATATGAATTGTTATAAGCTCCAATACTCGCTTGCTGAGTAGAAAAACCACCGGTGGCAAGTGTACCGAAAGCTGTGCACCAGGAATCAAACATCGGCATACCGCCAAACCATAATAATAAAACTTCCGCAACAGTTAATAAAACATAAACTCCCCATAAAATTTTCGCGGAGTTAGCTATTCGAGGTGTTAATTGATCTGAAGTAGGTCCTGGAACTTCAGCATTATATAATTGCTGTCCGCCTATACCGAGAAAAGGTAAAATAGCAAGAGACAGAACAACAATTCCCATTCCGCCCAACCAGTGAGTTAAGCTTCTCCAAAAAAGGAGGCCGTTAGGTAAATCAGCGATACCTGACACAAGGGTTTTCCCGTTCATAAGCAGCAGATTACTATCCAAGACACTTGCGCCTGTAGTAGTAAATCCTGACATAGTTTCAAAAAAAGCATCATGCCAGAACATTTTTGAAATAATAATGTATGGAATCGCTCCAAATGCTGAAGCAGCAATCCATCCTAAAGTCACTATCCCAAAGCCTTCGCGAATTCCAAGTTGGAATTTTTTCTTTTTTGAGCGTGTCAATAAAAAGAGAACTGTGCCGAATCCGATGGAAAAAGCAGCGCTCTCAAACATTTGCATAACGGAGTTCTTATCATCGTTCATCAAAATGCCAACGATTCCTGATAACAGAATCATTAATCCTGTAACAGCGACAAGTGCAGAAACGACATTTATGACGGCGCGTTTATTCATTTAGAAGAGAGTTTTTTTAGTAAAAATTTTCCCAAGTCCTTTTGCTGTTTCTTTTGTTGCTATAACGGTGACAATATCGCCGGTTTTCAATTCAAGTGTACCGTAAGGAACAATTGATTCATTATCATTTCTGAAGATAAGGGCTATCACTGCATAATCTAAGATACCGCAATCCTGAACTTTTTTATCGCATAATTCCGAGCCGGCTTCAATTTCAAATTCGTACACATAGGCATCAACCCTGTGCAAAACGGCATCGATACTTAACTTACCACCGCCGGTTCCCAGATGTCTAAGTACAGTATTAACCGCTACGAGGCTTGAATTAAAGCCGCAATCAATTATATCGAGGTCCGGCACAATTTTTATATATTCACTTTTTTTGGTAGTAACAACGACTTTTCTTGCCCCGTGTTTTTTTGCAAGAACACAACTTAAAATATTATTCTCGTCATCTCCAAGAACGCCAATAAAAACATCACACTCTTTAATGCCGGCTTCATTCAGAATAAAAGAATTTGTGGGGTCTCCGTTGACTACTTTTATATCTGATTTTGTTTTATCAATAATCTCCTCACATTTGTCAAAATCACTTTCTATTACACGAACATCAAATCCGGTTTTATCTAGCTTTCGAGCAAGATTAATTCCCATTCTACTTGCACCCGCAACAATTATTTTTTTTATAGGTTTGTTCTCCGGAGCAAGCCATTTAATCATATTATTGATTCCGTTTTTAGCTCCTACAATATATACTTCATCATTCTTTTGAATAATCGTATCTCCTTGCGGAACCATAAGTTTTTTATCACGAACAATCGCGGCAAATCTAACTGTTTTCAGAAGATTTTTGTCCGGGAAATCTTTTAAAGGAACTCCGTTAATCGGGGATTTTTCTCCGATTCTAAAAATTGTCATCATTGCATTTTCAGCATGAAAAACAATTCTTTCTAATATATCATGATTATCCAAAGTGTCTAAAATTTTCTTTATACACTCATCTTCAGGAAAAATCGTATCGGTTATCCCCATCACTTCAGAAGTAAAATTATCTTCTTTAGAAAAGAAATCATCAGAATACAAACGACAAATTGTGCTTTTTATCTTAAAATGGTTCGCTATTTGGCATGCAAGAATATTTGACGCGTCATCACCTGTGGCTGCAATCAGCAACTGCGCATTTTCTATCCCGGCTCTTTTTAAAATATCTATCGAAGAGCTGTTCCCTTGTATGGTCATAACATCAAGATGCTCTTTAATATTTTTAAGATTGTTTGCTTTTAAATCTACAACTACAATATCATGCTTGTCATCGCTGAGTGTAGATGCCAGGTTTCGACCAAGTCCGCCGGCGCCGAGAATTATTATGTTCATAATTTAAATAGTTGTCAGTTATTAGTTTATCATCGATTCAACAATGAATGTTGAATTTCAAATTCTAAGTCTTTAACATTATATAGTTCATTGCGTTTATAGTCAATAACACGAGATAATTCAAAAAAAATATAATTATTTGTTAGCTTTTGTTGTTTTTTGATAATTTGCTGACTTTTAATAGATTAGTTAGTCGTCCCTTAAAAAGTCAAATTTGAATTGATTACAAGGCGATAAGGCGAAG
>JAOZSF010000342.1 GCA_029939815.1 bacterium | reverse complement strand
TTAAACCAACCCCAAATGGGGTAGAACAAACAAAAAAAGATATGCAAAATTTATTTAAAAAATCATTGTTATTAGTTGGTTTGTTTTTATGTTCAGCAATTTTTGCCGCTCCACAAATTAATCTTTCCGGATTTGATGGCAATGCCGGCTCGATAACTATTGCCGATCTCGATAACGATGGTGCTAAAGAATTTATTACTACTTACGATAATGAACTTATCGTTTATGATAGTGGCGGTCAGATTAAATGGTCCTATGAATCGACAAATTCTATGATGCCTTTCTTTGATGCTTCAGTCGGAGATGTAGATGGAGATGGATTTTTAGAAGTAATTGCCGGACACGATGTTTCTCTTTCCGGAGGGCAAATTGGATTGTTCGTGTTTGAACATGACGGCGCTATAAAACCCGGTTGGCCTGTAAGTGATGACTCCTCTTCTTTTAAAATTCCGACTATAGTTGATATTGATGAAGATGGAATAGATGATATTGTTGTCGGCTGCATAACAAAAATAAACGATAAGAACACTCCGGTTTTGCGGGCTTATAAAAGTGATACTACAAGACTTTGGCAGCGTGTTGGAAATAACGGAAATTGTCTCCCTGCTGCCGCAGGCGATTTAAATAATGACGGTTGGCCGGAACTTGTTAATATTTTTTTGGACAGCCAGGGCGCCGAAGCAGAAATTTTTACAACTACTCGCGATGGTTATGATTTCGGCACTACTATTTCTATCCCTTCAAATTATTATGTTCTTTCACCTACTGCACTTGGAGATATCGATGGAGACGGCGACCTCGAAATTCTTATAAACGCTTTTCTAATGGGCGGAATTAGTAACCATATTTTTGCTTATCATCATGACGGAACTACTGTAGCAGGATGGCCGAAAAGTTCAGGACCGGTATGGGTTGTAAGACATCAAACTCCACGACTTGCCGATATAGACGGCGATGGCGATTTGGAAGTTTTTGCAGGTGCGTTTAATTATGGGATATTTGGTTGGCAGGGTGATGGTTCTGCGCTATCTGATTTTCCAATTGCGGATGATGAATGTGTATCTCAGGTTTGTATTGAAGATATTGACAACGATGGCGAAATAGAATTTGTTTACAGTATTTCTATGGATGAAACTATTGTCAGAGCAAGAAATTTTGACGGGTCTATTGTCCCGGGGTTCGATTCTCTAATGATTACAAATTCAGGCGAAATACTCGATATGGCCATCGAACCAATTAACGGTTATTCTAATCAGCAAATTACAGTTATCGGCGGCGGGCGTGTAATGCACAACACAGAACTTTTTATGATTGATTCCGGTTTTGCATCAAACCAACTTCATAGTGCATGGCCGAATCATCCTCATGATTACAAGAAAACGCGTTCAATAAAATCTGATATCATTCCGCCGTTTGTTTGCAGTTTTTATGCTAATCATACGACTGCGATAAACTCTCTGAACGCGGTTTTTACTTCTTATGTTAAAGAACCGTTTTCAACAAATCTATTTTACCAGTGGGATTTTAATAATGACGGTATTATTGACGCGGAAGGAATTAATTTAACCTCTACAAACGCTGTTTACGGAATTGGAATTTATTCCGTTTCTTTAACCGTTTCTAATGGCCTCGGCGCAACTTATACAAAAACCCGCTCAAATTATCTTCATGTTATTCCGCCTGTAAAAGCTGATTTCACGGCAAATATACTTACTGCAAATGCTCCATTTTTGGTTCAGTTTACCGATCTTTCAAGTAATCATCCACAGTTTTGGAGTTGGGATTTTGATGGAGACGGAATTATTGACAGTCAACTTCAAAACCCTTCTTTTCTTTATTCTTCATCAGGCGTTTTTAACGTTTCTTTAACCGTAAGCAACAATTTTGGTTTAAATGGATCATCATTTTCTACTGAAACAAAAACAGGTTATATAATTGTTCCTGAAGTAGTTGATTCATCTGTTCATTATGTTTCTAAAACCGGTTCGCATTTATTTCCTTATAAAAATTGGAGCGAAGCTGCCACTAACATCCAAGCTGCTGTTTTTAGTGCCAAAACAAACGAACTGGTGCTTGTTACTAACGGAGTTTATATTTCTGAAAATACTATTTATATTACTAATATTATTGTTCGGAGTGTCAACGGCGCGGAAAATACTATCATTCAGGGAACCAGAACTCGAGGCTGCGTTAGTTTGAGAGGGGAGTATGCTTTGCTAAATGGGTTTACTGTGCAACGTGGTATCGGATTAGGCGCCGGGATTGAATGTATGTATGCCGCTTCCGTAAAAAACTGCATTATTACAGATAATCATTCCGGTGTATATAATGGCGGCGGGATTTATTGTGATCATCTTCCCGGGATTATTGATAACTGCATTATTGTTTCTAATTCCGGACAACATGGTGCAGGAATTTATATCGGAAATGATTATGTTGTTCAAAACTGTATTATAAAATTTAATGATGCTGCTTTTATTGGCGAACCGGTTTATGCTAAATCACATATAAAAAATTGTTTGATAACAAAAAATGCTCCATCTTTTTCTACTATTTTCTTGCGCGATGGTGCTATTCTTGAAAATTGTACTGTTACGGATAACGAAATGGGTGATGATAATATTGTTATTGATATTTTCTTGTCGGGTTTTGTTTATAATTCTATTATTTTTAATAATAATTCAGGGCGATGCACTAACAGAGTAACCGGAGAAGCGAAACTTTATTGGAACTCGTGTTTTGATGTTTTACCAGTTCAAACTTATCTCGGTGATGGTAATTTTGCTTTAAATCCGATGTTTATATCTCAAGAAAACGAAGATTATTTCTTGAAAGCTCTTTCGCCGTGTATCAATTCAGGCAGTAATTATTTTGTGTCGGTTACAAACGACATAAATGGTCGATTGAGAATTATTGATGGAAAAGTTGATATGGGATGTATAGAAAATGAAGTTTCATTTTCAATGACAGCTCCGGAAATTATTTCCCCGACGAATGTTTCTCCGGGAGAATCTGGTGTCATAGTTTTTGATTCTCCAGACCAGGATGTTATTATTGAGGGATATAAAAACTCTAATTCTCTTGTTTATCTTGAAGAAAATTTTAATTGGGCAGATGATAATATTTTACAAAATTCGGCAGGTTCTTCCTGGAGTAATATTC
>JAOZSF010000027.1 GCA_029939815.1 bacterium | reverse complement strand
AATGTCTAACGTCTAACGTCTAACGTCTAACGTCTAACGTCTAACGTCTAACGTCTAACTCAATAATCCTGATATATTCTCAAGTTCTTTTTCCGCGTCAATTATTAATTCATTAATAACTTCTTTTACAGATTTAATTTCGTCCGCGAGACCTACAGCCTGTCCGGCCATAAGTGAGCCGTTATCAATATCTCCGTCAACGGCGGCTTGCTTAAGCGCGCCCATCCAGAATTTTTCAACTTCAAATTGAGCGGTTTCTCTGTCAATTTTTCCCAAACGAAGTTCTTGAAGGAGTCGAAGCTGCAATTCACTGAATTCATCACTGCCGACATTTTTCAGTGCGCGAACAGGGATTACAGGTAATCGTGAATCGAATTGAGGTGTTGCTATCGCGTCCCGCGCCTTTGCACGACGAAAAGCGTCTTTGAAATTATCGTGAACTATACATTCATCGGTCATAACAAAACGTGTGCCGAGTTGAACTCCCGCGGCGCCCATTAAAAGCATGTGCGCCATCATTTTACCCGTTGCAATGCTTCCGGCAATAAAAATAGGTACTTCTTCACTGAACTTAAATAAAATCTGCTGCCAGAGAATTGGGCCTGCAACCGGACCGATATGTCCGCCTGCTTCCATTCCTTCGAGGATAAGTCCGTCAACACCTGATCTAATCATTCTTTTTGCGAGTGCGTCCGTTGAAGCAAATGACAACACTTTAGCGCCGGAACTTTTTGCGTATTCGATTTCCGTATCTTTCGGAACCGCACCCGCGAAAACAATAACCGGAAGTTTAGCTTTTACAACAACGTCAAGGTGAGTTTTATAATTTGGAGCAACGGTAATTAAATTTACGGCGAAAGGTTTGTCTGTAAGCGCTCTAGTCATTGTAATTTGTTCTTCGAGAATTTCAGGAGGCATATTCCCGCAGGCAAGACTCGCGAATGCGCCGGCGTTACATACGGCGGCAACGAGAGTTGGTTCGCTTACCCAGGTCATCGCGCCGCACATTATTGGATAATCAACGCCGAGCAGGTCTTGTCCGCGTTTCCACAAATTATCAAGTTTTTCTTTATTAATAGTATTGCTCATAATTTCCATTGAAAAAGGATTAAATATTTCATTTTGAATATTATATCAAAATATCAAATTGTAGTCGAGTATGAATCATAAAAAATAATCTATTGCATTTATCCGGCTTTTTTCTTATAATTTTTTTATTATGGAGAAAATACGACAAACAATTGATTTTGCTATAGAGCGATTCTTCGGGAAAAATCATCTCGCGGAACTTCTGGTCTGTAAAACAGGGCACATTAATCATACTTATTTCCTGCGTATTAACGGAGGAGAACGACCGGGTCATCACGTATTGCAAAAAATAAACGGCAATATTTTTAAGAAACCTGAGCAGGTGATGGAGAATATTGACAAAGTGACTTCGCATATAAGAAATAAATATGAAGAAGCGGGAATAAATCCTTCAAGGAGGGTTCTTACTCTCATTCCGACAACTACCGGTGAAAAATGGTTCGTTGATGAAAAAAATAACGTTTGGAGAACTTATTTGTTTATCGAAAACGCAACTACTTATGACATCGCTCAATCGCCGGAACAGGCTTATCAGGCAGCAAAATCATTCGGGGATTTTTCGTCTCTTTTGAGTGACTTACCGATAGAGCAGATTCACGAAACAATCCCCGATTTCCATAATACACCAAAGCGGTTTGAACAATTCGAACAGGCGTTGAAAAACGCTTCTGCGGAACGTGTCGCTTCTGCTAAAAGTGAAATTGATTTTGCAAAATCAAGAAAAAATATCGCTTCCAAACTCGTTGATTGCCTGGCGGATGGATCAATAAAATTGAAAGTTACTCACAACGATACAAAATTGAATAATGTGATGATTGACGATAATTCCGGAGAAGGCATTTGTGTCATTGACCTCGATACAGTAATGCCCGGTCTCGCTCTTTACGATTTTGGCGACTGTGTTCGTACTGCAACCCCAACCGGCGAAGAAGACGAGCAGAACCTCGATTTGATTGAAATGGATATTAAAATGTTCGATGCGCTGGTTCGCGGTTATCTTGAATCGGCCGGGGAATCACTTTCACCGAAAGAGATTGAACTTCTTGCTTTTTCCGGGAAGTTAATTACTTATGAAATTGGCTTGCGGTTTCTCGCTGATCACCTTAATGGAGATGTTTATTTTAAAACACATCGGGAAAACCATAACCTCGACCGGGCACGCGTTCAATTTAAACTTGTTCAGTCCATGGAAGAGCAGGAAGAAGCGATGAATGAAATTGTAAGGAAAAATTGGAATGGTGGATTATTGGGTAACTCCGCGATTAAAAACCGTAGCTACAAAGAATGTAACCAAGGTCTTTGACCTTGGATTATTGGATTATCGCATGATCATAATTCAAGTTAAAGACGCAAAATATTAAAAGCGACACATGTTCAAAAATCTAATTAAAAAGAACAGAAGTTACAGGAGATTTGATAATTCTTTTAAAATTCCTATTGATACTTTGAGAGAATTAGTCGGATTTGCCAAGCTATCACCTTCAGGAGCGAATTTACAGCCGCTTAAATTTATTATTTCTAATTCATCCGAAACTAACTCAGAAATTTTCCCGCAGCTTGCCTGGGCAGGCTATCTTAAAAACTGGAACGGTCCGGTTGAACCCGAAAGACCGTCAGCATATATTATTATTCTTGGTGATAAAAATATAAAAAACGAATTCAGCTGTGATTGCGGTATTGCCGCGCAAAGTATTTTGCTCGGCGCTGTTGAAAAAGGTTTGGGCGGTTGTATGATAGGTTCAATTAAAAAAGGGAATCTTTCATCCGCGTTAAACATAGATTCTAAATTCGAAATCTTACTTGTTATTGCACTTGGAAAACCGATAGAAAAAGTGCAGATCGAAGAAACAAAATCACCGGATGATATTAAATACTGGCGCGATGAAAAAAATATTCACCATGTTCCCAAACGCCCGCTTAACGAAATAATTCTTTATGAATTATGAAAAATGAAACTCAACTTTAAATTCCTTTTTTTGGTTGGAACGTTGTTTATTACAGCGCAGAATTCTTTTGCGCGGGTTACAAATCATATTGATTCCTTTGAAACCGCATCAGGCATTATTTTCGGTGTTGATAAATACTGTAAAATTGAAAGAACGAATGAATATTACACTAAAGGTAAGTTTTCCGTAAAATTGTCTTTTGATACAAATGATTTAGATGCGGTGAGGAACTTTTTTCTGCCTGTCGTGTCCACTAACAAGAAAAATGATGAATCGTTGTTGTTTGACGCTTACAATAAATCAGGAAATGACATAATTCTTTTTCACAATATTTTCTTTTCGTCAAACAAAAATGTTGAAGTATCAACAAAACTTATTAAGCATAAAAACACGACTGTAGAAATTCCGTTCGCGCTTGTAAGAACAAATACATCTACGATTTCCGGCTACCGGTTTTATATAACTAATAACACAAGGAACTGTGCCATTTATTTTGATAATTTCAGAACTGAATTATCATCTTACACTCCATTTAAAAAAATAGCTTATCTTGATCTTGCAGAAGATTTTTTATCAACCGGAATCTTTTTTTTCTCACGCGGGATTTCAGGACAGGTTTTTAAAAATACTATTCCTTTGCCATTTGAAAAAATAAATAAAATTAACCTTTTCGCCGCGAAAGGGGAGTCGATTTATTACGCTTTATCATTTAGAACAGACAAGAAACAAGATCATGTTTCTGTTAATTTATCAAATTTTATTTCAAAAGAAACGAATAAGCTTTCACTAACTACTTCGATAGGGAAAGTAGGATTCATGGACAAAAAACTCTCTTATGATTCAAAATTCTATGTTGCTGATATGCCGATGTATGTTAAAACCGGAAACACTTTCTCTGATTTACCGGCGAGAGCAGCAAGAACATTCTGGCTGACATTAAACATCCCCGAAACCGCGGAATCAGGGGAGTACAACGCGAATATTAATTTCGAGAGTATTACCGGCGTAATAACTAATAAAAACACAATTCCTGTTTCACTTGATATTTTACCGTTTTCCCTGAACGAAAATTTGATGAACAAAAACTCCGTTTTAAATTGTGACCCCGAAAATATAAAACCTGAAACCGGGCGGTATGTTTCAGGATTCTTTAAAGAATATAGCGGCAGTAATGATATTGTATTAACATCTACCCGCAAAATACAAGGCGGTGCGTTGGATGATTTTGATGGTAGTGAAGGGGACAGAACGGCGGTTTTTCCGCCAAACAAAATATCGATTGCCTATTATGCAACGTGCGTGGGGGGCAATGATTTAAAATATCTGTCTGTTTTAAAGGAGCTTATTGATGAATCCGAATCACAAAGTTCGCAGTCAAATGAAATTAAAACCGCTGAAGAAGATATTAAATATTTGCTCAAATCCCTGAAAACTATACCACCACTTGGTGTCGCATCAAAATGGACCGCTATGCTTACCAAAGAACAGGTGAATCTGGTCGGAAAATTTCATGACACGAATGCGGTCGCTTTTGTCACGGGTGAACAAAAACTGCCAAATGGGTGGAGTTCTAAAGATTATGACCGTGCGCGTAAAATGCTTGCTGACGACATTGTACGTTTGATGAAAACAAGTGATACTAATTTAGTATTGACCAATAAACCGGCAAAAATATCTTGTGTTGAAAGTATATCAATTCCACTTTCGCGCGGGAAATCCAAAAAGAAAAAAAGCGATACAGTTTATTCAGTCCGTGAATTATCTTCAATGACGAAGGTTGATGGTGTGGTTAGTGAAAATGAATGGAGAAATGCTCTCAAGATCAAGCGCTTCTTAAAAATCTCCGGCGAAGGTAAAGATGATGCCCATACGGAAGCCCGGCTTGGCTGGTATGGCTCTAATTTTTATGTTCTGGTTATTTGTTACGAAAATAATAATAATGACTTAGTTGAACTGTATATTAAACCGGGAAATGAAAATAAGATATGGAATAGATTTTCGATTAATTCTTCAGGTAAAGAAAAGAATATAAAAAGTGACGGGAAATTATGTACGCAGAAGATTAATGTTCAATCAGCAATAACAAATGATTGCCGGTACATTGAATTCGAAATCCCATTAACAAATTGTCTTGTGCATAGCTCTGATTTCGGTCTGAATATATGTCGTAAAAATAACGAAAATACTTTCGCGTGGAAAAGATTTAATAAAAACAGATTGAAATTCGCACACATAAAACTTGACGGGGCAGAAAAAATTGTTGATGCACTAATTGACCCGATAAAAAAACAGCCGTTGAAAATTATTTCGTCAGACGCGTTTGCCATCGGAAAAAAAGACTTTATTTCAGTAGAAACTGAGTGGGTGGGAGAGCGCCGCATGCTGAAGAAAAGTCGCATGAAATATAAGCTTGTCGGCAATGACGGAAAAGAATATATAGCATTTGCATCAAAAATACCGGTTTCACGCCAGAAAGTTTATTTGAAATTAAATAACTTTGTTCCCGGAATATATGAACTTTACATTATTTTGATGGATAGTAATAATGAAGAGATAAGCTCAGTAAAAGCTAAAATTAAAATAATCTAATTATGCAAAAACTCGATATTCATACAGTAGTTAAGCAGCTCGATTCAGCGATAACGGAAATGAAAATTCCTTATCTGTCAAAGCCGCATATTAAATGTGATCCTTTCAGAACACTTATCGCCTGCATCCTGAGTTTAAGAACAAAAGATAAAGCGACTTATGAAGCGTCTGAACAGCTTTTTGCTCAAGCGGACACCCCGGATCCCATGCTGAAACTTGGAGCGGAAAAAATTGCGGAATTGATTTATCCGGTTGGATTTTACAACCAGAAATCAAAACAAATCATCGGAATATGCAAAACACTTCTGGAAAAATATGACGGAAAAGTTCCCGGCGAAATTGATGAGCTTTTGAAATTCAAAGGAGTAGGCAGAAAAACAGCAAACCTTGTCGTGACGGAAGCGTTTAATAAGCCGGGAATCTGCGTTGACGTGCATGTTCATCGTATAAGCAATCGCTTGGGTTATATAAAAACAAAAACGCCCGATGAAACCGAATTTGCTTTAAGAAAAAAACTTCCAAAAAAATATTGGATAAATTTTAATCGGCTGCTTGTAACTTACGGTCAGAATTTATGTTATCCGGTATCCCCACGTTGCAGCCAATGTAAAATATCATCAATATGCAAAAAGATTGGTGTGAAAACTTCGCGATAAAATGATGAATGAACATACCATGTTTCGCCCGCCGGCAGAAGTTAATAGTTTAATTATCCGTGTAGCCGATGGCTGCCCTTGGAATAAGTGTACTTTTTGCGGGATGTATAAGAATGTTAAGTATCGTCCATTCTCTTTTGATGAAATCAAAAGATCCGTTGCTAATGCGGCAAAATACAATTCCGGAATCAGAAGAATTTTTCTCGCTGACGGAGATGTTATGTCATTATCTTTCGATAAACTTTCCGAAATCCTTAAATTATTAAATTCAACTTTTCAAAAACTTTCCCGCGTAAACATTTATGCTAACGGAAATTCAATTCTAAAATGATTTTAATCGGTCTCGGCGGTGAAATAAATTCCGATGTTCATGCGAAAAAAACAGCTGACGCTCTAAATAAAATGCAGCCGCGGCTTCTTTCCGCTTTGCGTGTAATCCCGATTCCCGGAACTGATAAAGAAGCTGAGGAAAAAGGATGCAAAGCTGCGGAAGAGGTTATTGCTGAAAACAATCTGAAAAAGGAAGATTAATTTTATTTTTCAGTAGTTAAATAAATTTTAAAACTTATGTGTTCCTTATGTTTCTTATCCGCGAGCACCTTTGGCCTCGGGACAAAAATATTAAATGACTATTGAGCTTTCAAATACGGTACAGCGTCAACCCAGATTTCGCTATTTCCGATTAACTGTTCGGCATCAATTTTAATTTTTTTCGGGAACGGACCTTTCATTCCAATCCATGAATCATATAGTTTTCCCGGAATTTTGATTTTATCAATTTTTCCTTCATAATCGCTTGCTACACTTGACTTATAAACTACTTTCGGCAGAAAAGCGGAACTGAATACATCCCCGCCTCTGATGATGGCTTCATCATCATCAAGATATTCCCGCCATTTTATTTTTTTTGTACTGATATGCCCGATGTCTCCGTTCGCGTTAATATAAACGCACAGGTTTCCGCCTTTGGAACTCAAATCATTTAAAGCTAATGGCGATGAATCTGAACCGGAGAGAATTATATCAGCTCCAATGTTTCCGCCGTAAGTTTCCCAGTACCAGTCATCAATCGGGTTGCGACCATCTTTAAAGAGTTGACTTTTGGACAAGCATTTTATTTTATTGATAGTTTCGGCAGTAATATAAACACCGTAATCGAGAGTTTCGTAACCGATATCTTCGGGCTCGATTTCAACTGTTCCAAGGATATCGCCTCCGATAGCATAGATTTGGTTAATATTTTTTTCGCATATTATATTGGAATGAATATATCCGCCGAGCACTTCGAAATCGCCCTTTTTAGCTACAGCTTTAATTTTTCTTATACTTGAGCCGCATTTAATAGTGGAAACAACATCATCAAAATCGGTTCCGATTTTTCCGCCGATGGCTGATATTTCACCTATATTACCATCAACATTGATATTTGCGAATACATTCCCGCCAAAAGCATAAATATCTTTTCCGCCATCAAATAAAACTTTAACATTCAAAGTGGCAATAATCCGCCTGACACTTCCATCAGTAACGTTGATTTCTGCCGGTTCATCGTCTATGCCGATATCTCCGCCTTTAACAATTATGGAGCCGATATTACCGTTGCAAGTAACACCTTTAACAATTCCCGCTTCCATAAAATCTTCATCTTTTTTATGGAAAGGATTGTCAACAATAATTGAACGAATTCCTCCTTCGGCAACATTAATCATTCCAACCGAACCCTGAAAAATCCTTACTTTTCCTATAGGTCCTTTTGTGTCAATTAAATTAACCGAGCCGGGAATGAAAATATTTTTAATACCGGCATCGGATGTTATGCAATCAAGTTTTATAAGTCCATCACCTTTTTTGGTTATGAGCTTTATTTTAAGTTTATCTCTGTTGGAACCGTTTTTAATATTAATTGATCTCGCGTCAGGAAAAATAGGCTGACGGTTGTAAAGAACTAAAAACCTGTCCCCGTCATCATCCTCGTAAGGGCGTTGAACATCGACATAGAAATTTTCGTAAGCCGTTGGAGGTGTCGAATCGTGTAACCTGTAAACGCGGCCGGTAATTCTGCATCTCAAAATGCCTGGTGTTTTAGGTGTTCTCCATGAAAGGTATCCGCGAGTCCATACTTTTGCGTTGGTAATTATTTCACCGGAAACAGCATCAATTATATCAGGATAATTAGTAGTGCCGTCTGTGCCGATTGCCGTAGCGGTAATTATCACCGGATTAGTTTCATTCAGTACATTAAAATAAACTTTTTCAAAGTCATAGTCGGTACTTGTAATATAGTCTTCTCTATCAACTGAAATATTAAAATCCATTTCATCTTCACCGACAAGAATTCTTAGTTTCGTGTGTCCAATAAACGGAGAGCCGGATTCCTGACAGTAAACATCAATTATTTCTTCGCCGAACCAGTTGTGTTCCGGAATAACAGTTGCGGAATTTAATGCCTGATTAAAAGAAACTGAAATATGATTATTGCCCTCAACCCACCATGTATAATTCTTGTCAGGTGAACCGTTTACAAGACCTTCACTGTCATCAAGTAAATCTTCAATGACGTAACTTTCATTTACATCGAGATAAATATCGTCAAATACAAGCTGGGGAATAGGGAACCAAACAACGCCGCGCCGCCATTCAGGGCAGACATCCGTTGCGTCTTGTCCGAGAGTATTGATCAGATTAAATTCTTCGCTATTCCCGTAAACACTCCACACGCCCATACTAATTTCTCTGTCATCCGGAAATACGTCTTCATCGGGAATGATTTCGATAATCTCATTTAATTTTGGGCTGATAGTGATTTCGAGTGGTGTAATGATACCGTCATGAGTTGCGTTTTCTGAAATAAGTTTCGCGCAAATGTAACCATCACCGTCATTATTATTATTAATCCAAATCCCGCCGTTTGAATTTGTAGAGAAGCCGTCAATTAATTTTACTGAACTGACCTCAAGTTGATAGGCGTCAAATGACCAGCATAGATTTATCTGCGAAATATCAAAGTTATGCGGGTTTCCTACCGATACGGTTAAAGTATAATTAGTTCCGATTACAGGAGGCGTTTGCGGACTGTTCAACCATATTCCGATACCGTTAGGATAAACATTCCAATCAGTTTCTTCAATTCGGTCGTCATTAATTTTCAGTACCCCGTTGTAAGCAACGCGAGTATAAGCGTAATCATACATTCCGGTTCCTATATTGAATTCCCAGAAAGGTTCATCTTCAAGAGCAAACATTTTAATTGCTGCAATATCTGTTGAATTTGTCACAGGATTTTTTGTAAAGAAATGTATCCTCGCAACCGTTGTACGGTTAGTTATTTCTTTTCCATAACTATTTGTAAAACCTGTAGGGGTAAGAATATTCTCAATAAGGTTTTCTTCTACTTTTTCAATTTCATCTTCATTTAGCAGTATTTCCCACTTATTGCCAATTGCAACTATTTCGTCAGGATCAAATTCGATTTCTGCAGAAACTTCATTCCATTCGGAATTCAAGGGGTTGTTTACCGAAAGAACAATATTAGTTGCTATTCCTGCATAAAGAGATCCGGCGGGATTGAAATTAAGAAAAACGTCTTCACCTTCTTTAATAACCAATCGATATTCTGAAATACCGTCACCGGCAACATTTGCTGAACCTAAGATGTCATTTAAGTTATCATCGGTCATCGTGCAGAAATCATTGGTTGAAAATTCGGGAATGACAGGTTTGAGTATTGCATCACCTGCTCTCAATGCTTTAAGTCTTATTACTGCCAAAGTATTAGTCACATCCAATAAATCAACTGAATTTCCTGAAATGTTCAGCGCGGTTGCGGGAGAACCGTCATTAAGATTTAAATTAACAGATTTTGTTTCTTCCGAGCTCGGCATTAATTCCACTACACTGGAATCATAAAGCCAGTTCAGATTATAAGTTACATTTGAAGAACTGCCATAGGCAATAACCGAAAGTGTGATTTCGCTTCCCGGTTTTGTAGAATTAACATCGTTTGAATCCAATACCATTTTCACAAAAAATTGATTTTCAAAATCGCTTTCCGATACAATAGGTATAGTTGACGGCCAGTTAATCGCCCAGGCATTCTCATCGGAAAAATCAGCGGATAAATATTCAACAGAACCGTTTCCGTAAACGAATCCTGTTTCTCCGGGAACAACGGGAGTAAATGAAATTATTCCGAGTTCAAAATTATTTGAAGTTAATAATAACGGGGAATTAGTCCAAGCGATAATTAATTGGCTTATATAATCGGTATGTCTGAAATTATTACTTAAATAACTTTCATATTCATAAATATTATTTGAAAAAATATTAAATGAAAAATCGGCACCGCTGCTTAAAATTTGGGGCGAGGGATTGAAATAAATGCTGTTACTTTCAATCTGGAGACTGTTAAACAACGTTTTAAGATTTATTTCGTCCAGAATAATGTCACCATCGGTTGATTTCTGAAGCATAACTTTCATCCGGCACTGATTGTCTATAATCCCAATGCTTTCAAGCGGCTCAAATGCAACACATAATCCGTCTGCGTAACGGATGTTAAGTTCTGCGTCAAAGAATCCGTCATCCTCATCATCGGCGGAGCCGAGCAAATCGACCACACCGAACTTATCTATAACTGTTCCGATGTTTTTATCTTCAGTATAAAATTCGAGGTAAGTTTCATCTATATCGATAGGAAGCATTTTGATTTTTGCAAAAATTCCGCCAAAATTTGTTACAGAGCAAAAACCTTCGGCAATGATTTGTTCTACAATTGAAGTTTGACAATTGATAAATCCACCTTGATTAGTTGTACAGATTATCGCTCTGCCCACAATGGCAGTAGTTGTCGTGGAAAAGAAGAAATCGGGTATGATTTCAACTGAAACATTACTCAGAATGCTTGAATCAAAGTCCATAACTACACGGACATGATCAAATCCCGGAGCACCTTCAGTTCCTCCGATCATGAAATCAATATCAGTAGCTTTTACCGCAAACGGAATTTCGCGCTGAGTTGGAACAACCGATAAAGTATATCCCGGCTTTTCGGTAATTAAAATCGGGAATTCATCAAGACCGTCATCCTCTACATCTGAATTTCCAAGAATGTCAACATCGTCATAAGTCATTGAAGTCGGGTTATTGGTGTATACAACATCACAATTTAAATCATCGGTAAAATTACCATTACAGACGCCGTAGTAGTTTGTGAAAATATCATATATGAACGCATCGTCTTCATATTCAGTCCCAATACATTTTAACTGTGCAATAACAAGTCCCGCACCGGGACTAATTGCTCCTTCTTTTGCCGTTGCGCGTGCCCAGAACAGAGATGAAGTATCAGTTTGATCGAAATGAGTGTTGCTTAAATCGAAATCCCATTTTTCATTATTCCATTCACAGTCAAGAACATAAACACCTCCGGGCCATAAAACCGTGACGTTTAAAAGCGGAGAATGATTCCACCCGGCAACTTCCGATTCATCAAAATAAGCAACAACCGCAACGTCAAATACTTCACCGGGGTTAATCATTCTGCTTGGTCCGTTAAAGCCGAGGGTAACTGCTGAACAATTTATCGTAATTGCCAAAACGGCGATTAGGCAAAGAGAGAGAAATTTAGATTTTTTATATTTCATAGTAATAATTTTAATTAGCAAATAATATAACCTAT